>CANQBY010000008.1 GCA_947589695.1 uncultured Bacilli bacterium | reverse complement strand
TGCAATAGAAGCCGCCCCTGTATAAGCAAATAAATTTAAAACTTTAACTTCTCTATTAGCATCTCTAATTTTTTCTCGAATTAAGTTCCAATTATAAGCTTGCTCGGGAAATAAACCGGTATGTTTAAATCCCATTAATTTTAAATTAAATTTCAAATCTTGATAATTAACTGTCCAAGCTTCTGGAATAAAAGTTTTCTTCTCCCAAGCTCCTCCCCCTGTATTACTTCTTTTATATCTTGCTTGAGCTTTCTTCCATAAATTTGTTGTTTCTTCCTTCCAAATTATTTGAGGATCAGGTCGAATTAAAGTAATATCGCCCCAATTCTCTAACTTCTCCCCATGTGCCATATCCAGTATTTGATAATCTTTAAAATCTGTTACTAATTTCATTATTTAGACTCCACAATATATCTTACAATTGGATCTATTGTATCAAGAAGACTATTAACAATAAAAATAAAACTTATTAATAATATTTGTACTTGTTTATCTTGAATTAAATTAATACCTAATAATAATCCTACACTTAAGAAAGCAATTAAAATAAAAATTCGTAGTATCCACATTTTATTAGATCGATCATGATAAAAATCTGCTTTTTTAAGTTTAATTAAAGCCATTACACCTAACCATATTAATATAATTAAACCAATATTCTTAGCACTTAAACTCACTAAAAATAATGATATTAAACATCCCAAAGATATTAAACCTGTAAATAAATTTTCATAATCATGTTCTTTAAATATAATTATAAAACTACTTAATTTAATTAACGTATAAAAACCAAATATTAATTCTAAAACTAATTTTACATCATTAATTTCTAAAATCGGAAAAATCATTATCACACAAGCTAAAATAAATAAAGCAATATTACTAATAAAATCCACCATAATTTTTTTCTTCATCAAAGTTCACCTCATAATCATTATAGCATTTATAACCAAAAATTAAAAGAGCAAAGAATAATCTTCACTCATAATATGTTTTGGCCGTAAAGGGTTGGCCTCTTGCCTATACATGGATAAGCAATATAGGCAAGTAATATTATTCAGTAACTACGACATAAGGATTATTTACTGTTCCTTTATCATCACCATCATTAGTTGTAAAATTTGTACTGGCCTTTAAATTGATTACAGGACGTACACCACGAAGAGCATTAACAGGATTTCGATTAGGAGATCCATTCAAATTTACATAAGCCACACGAGCAATTTTATCAGTATCCATAGCCCATGGAGATATAGCCCAATAATGCTGACCTGTATATAAATAAAAATTCTTATTATCTGCTCCTGCAAATCCTCCTGCTAATATTACTTCATCTACTGTTATTAAACCTATTGGTTGATCTAACTGTTTTTTTCCCTTGATTGAACTTTTAGGAGTTAAATAATCCCTTAAATATTGCTCGCTACTTTTAGAATCCCCACACATTAAAGTTGGAGTCTGAGGATTCAGCCATCTTGACTCTGTCGATATTCTACTCATCGGTCCATAAGCCGTTATATCCGTTCCATATCCATGTTTTGTATCAAGATCCCACCAAGTTTGACTCTCTGACGCAATGCTTCTATCAATACAAAAACCTGTATTGAGATCTACCCATTTAGCGAGATTAGGCTTTACTCCAATATTATCTAAATACCATGTATTTAATACTGTTGCGATAGTGCTTGGATTTGTACCATTATGAGCTTCATCATAATTAGATGTTTTGTCACCAAAATTATAATATCCAACATATGTATTATCATCAGCTACCAAATTATAAGCACTATTACTAATATTACCTTCATCTGTTGTTAAATGCCTATCTTCAGAACTTTCACCATTCATATGAGCTGATTTCCCATCATAAATAATTCTAATTGTTCCATCACCATTTATTCGGATGATTCGCCAATAATATCCTGCAAACTTTACATAATTATTTTGAGCATTTCCTCTAAAAAAATAGCTTGTTCCATCATTATCTTCAGCTTCATATAACACATTTTTATTATCACCTATATCTGTACCTGTCACCTTTAATATCCCCGTAACTTCATCTTTTGTAAAATTTGTTCCACTATTTTTTATTTCAAAACTTGAAAATAATTTAGCTAAAGTCTCTTCAGATGTAAACTTTTTGGAAAAATATAAATAACAACTCGTTCCACTTTTTGTTAGATTATCTATAGTTAATCTTTTATTTACATAATCCCATGTTGAAATAGCTCCATTATTACATACTGTTTGTTTAGTATCCAAAATATAATTACCTTCTGGTATTTCTTCTTGTTTATTGAATGTGCCTTCTTCATCTTCTACATATATGGCCATAATATCAATATCTGGTTCTGTATTACTAGCTTCTACTGTTACTTCCCCTTCAAAATGTTCTCCCATATCACTATTTTGTGAACCTTCAGTATCATTTGGATATTCTAATACTACATAATAATATGTTTCTTCTCCTGATGGTATGGCATTTATAAATTGATCTTTGGCTAATGTTACTTTTGCTTCTTCTTCACTTGTTATAATTTCTCCATTTCCTACTGGTGTTCCTAAAGTGTTTAAATTTATTATATCACACTCTTCATATACCATTATCCCTGCACTTACTTTTTTTCTTATTTCCTCACATTTAGCTTCCACATTTAATTCATTATTTGGTTTATCGGCTTTATATACTGTTACTTTTAAAGTTGTATCTAAGCCATTTATTCCCTTCCATATTAAATTAAAAGGGATTAATTCATTATTTCCTTTCGCAATTACTTTCAAATATGATACCATTTTATGTCCTGGGAGCATATCTAATTTATCAACTACAATATTCCCTTCTACTGTTATTTCCGCATTATTAATGGTGGCAGTTGTCGCATGTGTCATTGCTCCTTCTCCATCAAATAATGTTCTTCCCACAAAATAAGCAAAAGATAGACCTATTCCCACTAATAATATTAAAACATAAATTATTGCTTTTTTATTCTTTTCCATTTTATATTTACCTTTCTATCATAGAAATATCTAGTTTATAGTTAAATTATAGTATGGCAAATGTCAAAAGTCAATATAATTGTCAATATTTCGGCAATATTTTTTCGCAATAAAAAATCCATGAGAAAATAAACATGGTGATTAATTATGTATTATAAAAGAAGAATGAACGAAATTCGTACTTTAAATGATATTAGTCAAAAAATTCTTGCTGAAAAAATGCAAATATCTCCCTACACTTATAGCCATTATGAAACAGAAGATACCATAATTCCTTTAAAACATCTCATTACTTTTTGTCATTTTTTCAATATATCTTTAGATTATATTTTTGAATTTACTGAAACAGAGAATTATCCTAACGCCAAAACAGAAGTAGATATTAAATTATCCAGTAACAGATTAAAAGAATTTCGCCACAGTCTAAAGTTATCTCAGCAAGAATTATCTGACAATCTAAAAGTTGCTCGAAGTATAATTTCTGAATATGAAAGTGGCCATTATCTTATTTCTCTTCATGCTCTCTATACTATCTGTAAAACTTATCATTATTCAGCTGATTATCTTTTAGGTTTTATTGATAAACCTAAATTAATCAACAACAATTAATAAAAATTTTTCTCCAAATAAAATGAACTAATTCCTTCCTAGTTCATTTTATTTTTAAATACTCATATAACATTTTTCTTTAATAAACTTCTTAATTTGTTTAACATCTTTTCCTTCATAATAAGGAATAAGTAAATTTTTAAATTCTTCTGTTAATTCTGCAGGAATTACTATAATCCCTTTTCCCTTTTTTATTAAATAATGATTACTATATATTACTGATGTTCTTTTATTTCCATCAATAAAAACTTGTTTTTTCATAACATATAATAAAAGTTCTATTGCTTTATCAACATCTTTTTGTTTTTTATTAATAATTTCTTCTAATTCTTCTTTAATTGTACTTTCCAGTGGTAAATCAGGTTTCCATGTTATTCCTCCAATATTTACTGGAACATTTCTTATTTTTCCTGCTGAATAATAAAAACCTTCTTCTACCATTTTATTAATTTCACACAATAAAGAAAAATTAGTCTCGCTTAAAATAACATTTTTATTTAATATAAATTCCCAAGCATGCTTTAAATTTATTATTTTTAATATATCTTCAGATGTCATATTATTTACTTTTCCACCCTCAATTATGCTTTCGATATTTGCAAAAGTAGTAGCAACTCCTTCTAATATTGCTTGCTTATAAATAGTTTCCACTAAATGTCTTTTAGCAAAATCTATATTTTGTTTTACTTTTTCTGAAAGTTCTTCTTCTACATAATTTAATTCTTTTAATTTTTTAGCAACTTCTTTAATCTCTTTTTTTAGTTCTTTCGCCTTATTGTTATTATTTAATACTAAATTATATAACTCCTCTGAATATTCTCCCACATACTTAGTTAAACTAATCCCATCTTCTCTATAATGTACATAGATATACTTTTTATTATTATTTTCTCTTATTTCCACCGATCCATATATAAGTGTTTGTAATTCATGTTCCAATAATTGCTTATTTTTAATAAGTTCCACAATTTTGATATTTTCTTCCATCATAAATCTTCACCTCTAATGTGAAACATTTTTGATAATTTTGGAGCATTTTGTTTCACATTTATATTATCACACCCAAAGCAAATCTTAATAATATGGTTTACCAATAAAATATTATGAATCTTATTTATAAATATCTAACAAAGCCTTTTCTTTTTCTAATTCCTTAATAGATCTTTTAGGAGTAGGCAAATCTTCAGGCATAGTACTACCCAATTTTTCCATAGTCTCTCTAATTGCTTTTCCTACTTTATAATGTGTATCGGTTGCCATATTCTCATCCGGTTCTTTTTGTTTTTCTAACAAAGCTTCCGTCTGTGTAATTCTAAATATATTAGCTCCTAATTCCACGCTTCCCATATTATCTAATATATCTTCTCTATATCTTAAACCTTTTCTTTTAGCAATATCATTCGCGGTTTCTCCATTATATAATCCTTTATAACCAGCATTAGTAAACTTATCAAAATTTTTAACTCCTTTTTCTTTTGCCACTTTATATAAAACCTTATTTCCATCTTTAGTTTGTCTTCTTCTATAAAGTCTTTTTTCATCTTCACTAAGTTTATGATATTCTTTTTCAGTTAACTCCATCTTTCTGGTTTGAACTGCAAAATAGGTTTGTCCTAAAGCCACCCTCTCATATTTTGGATTAGCATTTTGCACTATTAAATAACAAGCATATCTACTTAATTTATAATCTATAATTGGTTTGGTTGTTTTACCGGCTTTAACGATTTTGGTGTTTACACCAAAATGGCAACTAATATCATTATTGCTTTGTGAACATGCAATTTGGGCTTTCTCAATAACTGCTAAAAAATATCTCCATTCTTTATATCCTAGCACTCCTTGTAATTCTCTAGCTTCCCAGTATTCCTCTCCAAATTCATTTAAGTGTTTGATATCCTCAAACGTTTTTTCTTGGTATTTTTCTACCATATTTTCTTTATACATATAACTTCCCCCTTATCTATCTCCATTATAAAATAAAACTAACTTAAAATCAAGTAAAACTTACCCTTGAATCACTAAAAAAAGAGCCTCTAACTTAAGCCTCTTTTATCATTTTAACTACAGTTAATTCTTTGGTATTAATATTATCAATTACATAATTAACTTCATCCATCGTAATATCTTCATAAATATCTTTCAAATTAGGAATTATATCCTCATAATATATAATATAATTTTGGAGTAAACTATTTACATTCTCACTATTTTCATAATTTAAAACCATTGTTGCTACCGCGGAATTAATTTTTCTTTTTAAAGTTTCCTCATCAATCTCTAAATTATTTAAAGCTTCTATTACTCTTTTTATCGCTTCATCTATATATTTACTTTCAATTGTAATATCCAAAATCACATAATCATCTTGAACATATCTTTGAAATCCCAAATAACTAACTAATTCTTCTTGTAATAATTCTTCTTTTAAATCAGATGTCTCTCCAAAATTACTAGCTAAAACTATATTTAAAATTATATTTAGTTTTACTTTATCTATTTCTTTAAATAATTTTTGTTCAATCTTTAATCCTATTTTAGCTTTATCAACTTCTACTTTTGCTTTTACTATTTCTTCTTTTTTTACTACACTTCTTGGTTCTTTTACTTTTTCTTTTTCTGGTTCCAAATATTCTCCAATATCTTTTTTCTCTAAATTATCATTTACAATTTTTTCGATTTCATAGGGATTAACATTTCCCGTCACAATTAAAAACATATTTTTCGGATGATAAAAAGCTTCATAAATAAGTTCTATATCTTCAATATTAATATTTTTGATATCTTCTACTTCTCCTGAAATTAAATATTTATATTTTTCTTTATGAAAGATACATTGATTAAAAATATTATGTAAATTATTAAAAGGTTGATCTTTCCCCATATTTATTTCAGATTCAATAATTCCTTTTTCTTTTTTAATTATTTCTTTTGTAAAATAAGGATTATAAACATAATCTAATAAATAATTCAAATTATCTTCTACTTTTTTCGTTCCATACACTAAATAACTGGTAAATTTATAAGTGGTAAAAGCATTAATATCACTACCTAAAGGATCAAATAAATCATTAGCAGTTGTCTCCTTATCTATATTAAATTTAATATGTTCCATAAAATGTGCAATCCCATTAGGTACTTTATATTTCTTATTTTTTATTCTAAATTCCGTATCAATTGAACCATATTTCACATTTAAAGAAAGATAAAAACTTTTTACATATTCATTTTTCCAAATATATATCGGTAAACCTTTTTTTGATTCGGTATAATATATTTCTTCATCTATACCTTTTAATTTAATTTTCTCCATATTCTTCCCCTTCTAATACAAATGAAATATTTGGTTTTATTTTATTAGCTACTGTTACAATTTCTTCTTTAGTAATATCTTTAATCATTTCAATCCGTTCCGGGATAAGAGGTAAATCATCAAATATATGAAAAACATAATTATTAATTATTCCTGCGGGTTCATCTAAAGCTAAATTAAGTGAAAATATAAAATTTTCTTTGGCATTCTTAATCATTTCATCCGTAAAATCCCCACTTACCATTTCCCTAAAAGCTTGTTTAATTAATTTATCAGCCTTTTTTAAATCTTTTTTATTAATTGATGTTTCAATAACTAATAAATTATCATATTTTAAATACATACTTCTAATTCCATAACAAAGACTATTTTTTTCTCTTAAAAGTTGATAAAGTTTGGTATTAAGTCCTCCCCCTCCTAAAATATAATTATAAAAATAAAAAGTAACCATTCTCTCTTTATCTGTAAGTTTATTAATATTATAAATATTTACTAAACAAGTTTCTTTAAAATTACTTTTTTCTTTAATCTTCTTTACATTCTTTAGATTTTTATTTTCGATATAAAAACTTAATTCTTTAGTTTTAATAATTGGATTTTTAAAATATTTAAAAATAAGATTAGCTACCAAATCCATATCTACATTACCAATTATAAATATATCACACACATTGCTCATTAAATCTTGATAAGCTTCATATAAAGTTTTCGGTGTAATAGCTTCTAACTCTTCTATACTTCCCAGTAACCCATAGCTACTTGCTGAATCTTTATCTAAATTACTCATTGCTTTTTTTAAAGCTACCCTATTTATATTTTCATTTATACTTAATATTTCATCATGCAGTCTATTTTTTACTATTTTAAAATTTTTAATATCAAACTCCGAAGCTGTAATAAAAGGATTTAAAATCATTTCAAATGGTAATGCCATCACTTCTTCTAAATAATCCTTTTCTTTTACATAACTAGGATTTAAAAAACTAAGCACAAATGAAGTCATAAAAACATTTCCTACTTTATTTGTTACCCCATAAAAACTAGCTTGATATAATTCTTCTAATTTTTTTCCTACTTCTTTGCGCGATTTATATTTATCACTACAATCACTCATAATATCGGCTAAAAATGTTTTTACTAAACACTTTTCTTTAACTGTCTCATCTCTAAAAATAATTTCCATATTAACAGTTTTAAATCTATTAGTTTTTATAGTATGTATTTTAAAAGATGGATATTCATAACATTTATATTCCATATTACACCTCACATCTTTTATTATAACACAAAATATTATTTTTATTAATCATTCTAACTATTAATTGTCACCTTAAAAGTATCACCTCCTTCCTGATTAATATTTTGAAGTCTTCCACTTACTAAGATAATACCTATAAAAATAACTAGATATAATAAAATAGCTCCTCCATAATTAATTAACACTTTTTTCATCTTCCTTCAACTCCTTACACGAACATTATATCGCATAAACATCTGTTCGTTCAAGTTAAAATTAAATTAATTTTTTAAAAATTTTTTAAAATCCCTAAATTCCTTATCAAACTTAATGTCAAGAAAATGAAAAACAATTGTTTGACAACCATACGTTTTTGTGTTATTATGTATGTAGGAGGTAAATACTTATGGAAAAATTAAAACCAATAACTGAAAAACAAAATAACGTTTTAGATTTTATTAAAAAATTTAGTGCTAAACATGGCTATCCCCCATCAATTAGGGAGATTGGGAAAGGATTGGGTCTTTCTAGTCCGGCGACTGTTCATACTCATGTCCGCAAATTATGTAATGCTGGCTATTTAAAAGTTGACAATAACAAATTTCGGGCAATGGAAATTCTGGTGGACAATGAATATTTAGATAAGAGTGAAGAATTAGTAAAAGTTCCTCTTTTAGGAAAAGTTACTGCCGGTTCTCCCATCGAAGCTATTGAACGCCCTAACGAGTTTTTTAGCTTACCCGCGAATTTAATTCCGGCCAAAGAAACAATCTTTACTTTAAATGTCAGTGGCGAATCGATGATTAATGCTGGTATCTTTGATGGTGATATCATAATCGTTCAAAAGCAAAGTACTGCTAAAAATGGCGATATGATTGTTGCTATGACTGACAATAACGAAGTAACTTTAAAAACTTATTACAAAGAAAAAGATCATTTTCGTCTTCAACCAGAAAATGATACTATGGCCCCTATTATTTTAAATAACGTTACTATTCTAGGTAAAGCTATCGGCCTATATCGTAAATTCTAAAATATGCTAAATTAGCCTTTAGTTTATTAGAACACAAATAAACCCCTAGATTATTCTAGTGGTTTTCTTTTGCTTTTAATTAATTAATATTTTTAATTCTCTAATAATTGTTTCTAACTCCTCTTTAGTCTCATCCAATAATTCTAATCTAAATACATTTACTCCCATTGCTTCTAATTCTTTAACTCTAGCTCTTAGATCTATTTTTTTATCTCCCATCAAATGGGTATATTTATCTCTAATTATCCGGAATTTTCTTTTGTTTTGATCTTCTAATTCATATTTATTTTTTAAATCTTTATCCTTTAATAAATTATATTTCATAATCATATACTCTAAAGTTCCATATCCAATTACTTCAATTTCAATATTTGAATCTAAACCATCCATCAAAAGTGTTAAATCATTTTCTCTAACTTCGGGACTAATGGTAATTCTTTTAACTCCTAAGTTATTTAATAAATAAACATAAGCTTTATTTACTACATTTAAATAATAATCACTAACGACTAAGTTATTTTTTGTATATATTAAACTTCCCGTCTCGCCACTTACTAAATTTTTCTTTTGATATTCTTCGTGCTTATCCATTACTCTATCTAAAACTAAATAAACATTTTTCTGGTTTTGATATTTTTCATACAAATCCTTATTAGCAACATAAATATAATCTATTTTATCTCTTAAATATTTAAGTTGTTCTTCATTTCTTACTTTCGCACTTATCTTTAATTTAGATTTTGCTCTCTCACCCTTTATTTCTTCCGTCTTTATTTTTTTAAACTCTTTTACTTGGGTTCTTTTACTTATTAATTGTTCTACCAAATTTCTTCTTATACCATTAAGTATTCCCACCGGAATAAATATATCATTATCTACATCTAATACTATATCATCCATAACAAAAGGTGTATTTCCAAGCTTACTCATAATCTCTTTGATTCGTTCTTTGGTAATAGGCATACTTCTTGCTTCTAATACTTTAGCCTGTACTTCTTCTACTTCATTTACCCCATCACTATATTTAACTCTTAATTCCTGATTTTTTAACGCTTTAACATAAGCTTTAATTTTAATTTTTTTAGGTGGAACATTTTGAATTTCTTGCATTAACTCTTTATTAATTGTTAAACTAACTACCCCAAGTTTTTCTAAATTAACTTTATTATCTATATATACTATATCATTCTTATTCGCTTTATTAATTAAATTACCCTTTACATCATATAAAAAATTAACATACATTCCTTCCCCATTTGGTAATCTTATCGCGTCTCCTTGGGTAAGTTTAACTTGAATTTTTATTTTAATTTTCTCTTTATTCCAGGCGATAACTTCCCCAATCGGTACGCCTAGATGATTACTCGAATTTAAACTAATAAATTCCTCATCTGTATTATTAAATAAATAACCTTTCGTAAATCCCCTATTATATAAACTTTTTAAATTAAATATTTCTTCTTCGGTTAATTGATATCTCTCATTATCCAGTAGTTTTCGATATAACTTTGTCACATAACCGACATATTCGGGACTTTTCATTCTCCCTTCAATTTTAAAACTGCAAGCTTTACTTTTCTTTAATTCTTGAATATATTGTGTCGTATTTAATTCTTTAGGACTAAGCAAATATTTGGATTTAATAAGCGTTTGATTATTCTCTCTTAAATTATATAAACACCGACATAACCCTGCACATTCACCTCTATTTCCACTTCTATCTAACATAAAAGCCGAAAATAAGCATTCCCCTGAATAACAGATACATAAGGCCCCATGCACAAATACTTCTAATTCCATCTTTGTATCTAATTTATTTATTTCCTCTAAAGCTAATTCTCTTGCCAAAACCACTCTTTTAACTCCCAAGCTCTCTAACAATTTAATTTGTTCTATATTATGGGTATGCGCCTGAGTTGAGGCATGAATCTCCATTTCTGGATAATATTTATGCACCAAACTTATCAAACCTAAGTCTTGCACTATTATAGCATCTACCCCAATACTTCCTAAAAATTCTATATATTTTAAACATTCTCTTATTTCTCTTTCATATATTATAGTGTTTACTGTAACATAAACTTTAACACCATATAAATGACTATATCTAACTGCTTCTTCTAATTCTTCATTAGTAAAATTTTTAGCAAACTTTCTAGCTCCATAATAAGTTCCTGCCAAATACACCGCATCACAGCCATTATTAATAGCCGCGATTAAAGCTTCTTTATTACCGACAGGACTTAATAATTCTTTTTTCATTTCTCATCACATCATATATTTTATCACATAAAAAGGAGAACAAGGTAAAATCTTTCTTAACAAAAGATGTTAACCAGCTCTTACCTTCCAAACTCTCCATTTAAATTATATCTTAATATTCCAATTAAAACAATACTAAAAAACAAAGATAGACACAAAAAGTGTCCATCAGTTAATGAAATATACTTGCCCATAGTTAGAGATCAAGCCCTATGAGCAAGATTTATTTTAAGTTTTAAAAACTTTCTTTAAGTTATACTTTATTTCTTATATTTCTAATATACAATATTATTATCTATTTTTCAAGTCTATTTTTTACTATTTTTATTGTTTACCTGTAAATGATAACTTCTTATTTTTTAAACTATTTTTAATTTTTTATTAATTACTTTACTAAATACATATGCGATAAGAAGTAATATTAAAACTCTTACTAAATAGATAGGATTTTTAATACTATCCACCAAACTAACTCCCACAAAACCCCAAAAATATACTAGAAATATTTTTCCAATTAAAAGAGAACTAATAAATTTCTTATAACTCATCTTTGATAAACCCGCGACAATATTAACTAAAAAAGCCGGTGTAAAAGGCATAGCAATAATGGTTACTAACTGTTCAAATTTGAGATTGGCTATTATATCCATTGTCTCTTTACTAATTAATCCTTTCTTATGAATTCTTTTATAAATCCAAGTCTGGATTTTCTTTCTAAACAATAAAAAAGATAAGAAACACCCTAAACAAGTAAAAATCCACGATATTACAAAACCTAAGATATTCCCAAAAGCTAAAAAATTAAGAGTTATAAACACAAAAAGAGGTAGTATTGGTAACATTGATTCTATTGTAATCCCCAAACACCCTATTATAGGTCCCCAAACTCCTAAGTTAGTAATAAATGTATCTATAAAATTATCTATTGCATCAAACATAACCATCACAAAATTATTATAATACAAATTATGCTAAATATCCATCAATTTATTTTTACTTGACAAACGTATAAATGTTTGTTATAGTGATTATACAATAGAAAAGCCAAAAGGAGGGTTTTGTGATGAATAATATTGTAATAAAAAATGAAGAAAAAATTTATGAAGTTAGAGGAACACTAGTAATGCTCGATAGTGATTTAGCCAAACTTTATAATATGGAAACTAAAAGATTAAATGAAAATGTTAAAAACAATTTATCAAAGTTTGGTAATTCTACTTTTGTATTAACGAGTGAAGAATATTTGAACTTGCGGTCGAAAATTGCGACTTCAAGTTGGAATAATTATGGAGGTCGGAGAAATAATCCGCGGGTCTTTACTTATGAAGGAATAAAAATTTTAAATTCCCTTTTAAGAAGAGACGATAAAGAAATAATTTTAGCTAAAATCCAAAAATCTTTCACTTTAAAAAATAAAGATAGTATGGCTTTATCCCCTGTAAATACGGCCAAAATTAAAAATTTAATTTATGAAATTAGAGGTAAACAAGTTATGCTAGATTCCGATTTAGCCAAACTTTATAAATGTAAAAATGGTACTAAAACTATTAATCTTGCCGTCAAAAGACACCCTAATCGTTTCCCCGAACGCTATATGTTTCAACTAACTGAAGCCGAAACTAAAATTTTTTGGTTTCAAATTGAAACCAAAAAAATCAATATTGAAACCCGTGGTGGTAAATTTAATCGGCCTTATGTTTTTACTGAACAAGGTGTTGCCATGCTTAGTTCTGTTTTAAAAACCTCTGTCGCAGAACAAGTAAGTCTCTCAATCATGGACGCCTTTGTTGAAATGCGCCATTTTCTCCTTGAAAACCAAGATATCTTTAAAAGTATCAACAACATCAACAATCATTTAGCCCTTCATGATAACCAAATTGCCGAATTATTTGCTAAATTTGCTTATAATACTCCCAATCAATTAGTTTTTTTGGAGGGTCAAATATATGACGCTTATTCTAAATTAATTGATATTATGAACGAAGCTCAAGAAAAATTAATTATAATCGATAGTTATGCTGATAAAACAACTTTAGATATGCTTGCTAAAGTAAAATGCCCAGTTATCTTAATTACTAAACATAATCTTAATTTACAAGCCCTTGATCTCGCAAAATATCAAGAGCAATATGATAACTTAACCATAATTTATGATAATTCTTTTCATGATCGTTTTCTAATTATTGATGATAAAATTATTTATCACTGTGGCACTTCTCTAAACCACGCGGGCAATAAAACTTTTGCTCTTAACAAATTATCAGATCCCAATATTCTACCACCTTTACTTAACACTATTAAAAATATCATTAAAACACCCAATTAATTATTAAAGAGATAATAACACCTACTACCACTGGAATAATAAAAGCTAACAATGTGTACCAATTACTTTTTGTTTCTTTTTTAATCGTAAGCATTGTTGTTGAACAAGGATAATGAAACATCATTAAAATAATAAAACATATCGCCGTTTTAATTGTCCAACCATTAATTAACAAAATATTTTTAATCTCTTGGATACTATCTAACTCTATTAAAGTATTGGTATGTAAATAAGCCATTAATAACGCCGGAATAACTATTTCATTTGCTGGAAATCCTAAAATTAAAGCTAGAATTACTACCCCATCTACTCCTAGTAACAATCCCAAAGGATTACAAAAATTACTCAAAATTTGAATTAAAGGTTCTCCCCCTACTTTTAAATTAGCTACTAACCAAATAATTACTCCCGCCGGCATAGCTACTTTAACCGCCCGCCCCAGTACAAATAAAGCTCGATCCTTTACACTATAAATAATAGTATCTAAAATTTTAGGCATCCGATAAGGTGGTAATTCTAAAGTAAAACTAGACGTCTCCCCTTTAAGGATTGTTTTAGATAAAATATAGCTTACTAAAAAAGTTACTAATATTCCTACCATTATAAATCCCGTTAAAATAAGCGCACATATAAGAGAACCATAAGATTTAGTAAATCCTCCCAAAAACATTGTTATTATAGCTATTAAAGTCGGAAATTTTCCATTGCAAGGTACAAAAACATTTGTTAAAATAGCTATTAATCTCTCTCTTTTAGAATCAATAATTCTAGCTCCAGTAACACCTACCGCATTACACCCAATTCCCATGCACATCGTTAAAGCTTGCTTACCACAAGCATTACATTTACTAAATGCTTTATCCATATTAAAAGCTATTCGTGGCAGTACTCCTAAATCTTCTAAAAAAGTAAATAATGGAAAAAAAATCATCATTGGTGGTAACATTACTGATACTACCCAATATAAAGTTTTATAAACTCCATTTACTAATAAATCTCCAATTACCGGTGGTACTCTAAAAAAGTTTAAAATATTAGTTAACTTATTTTCTAACGAACTAAAAAAGGTAAAAAGTAAATTAGAAGGATAATTAGCCCCCACGATTGTTATATAAAAAAGGATAAATAAAAATACCAACATGATTAATATTCCAAAAAATTTATGAGTCAATATTTTATCAATCTTTCTTCTTCTCTTATCTTTATCATTATTACTATAAATAATCACATTTTTAAGACTTAATTTTACCAGTTTTCTAATTTTCATTACAATTTCTAAGCTGATATCTACATTAGCCAAATTTTCTTTGGCCAGTTTCGTCCTTTCCCCTAAGTTTAACCAATTATTCTTTTGAAACAAATCAATATAATGTTGATTATTTTCTAGTATTCTTAAAGCTATCCACTTTTTATTTTTTACCGAATCTTTAATATCTTGTTCTACTAATTTTATTTCTTTATTTAAGATACCATAATCAATATCTAAATAATCGGTCGCCGATACTTCTTTTATTTTTTTTAATAACTCTTCTAATCCTTCCTTTTCTCTGGCACTTGTTTTTACCACGGGACAATTTAAATTTTGTTCTAATAAATTATAATTTATATAAATTCCTTTCTTCTTTGCTTCATCAATCAAATTTACACATACGACAACTTTCTTCCAAATCTCTTTCGTTTGCATTACTAAATTAATTCCTTTTTCCAAACTTGTCGCATCACATACTACAACCGCCACATCAAAATTACCCTCAAAAATAAAATCGGTCGCCACCATCTCTTCTTTGGATTTCGAAATTAACGAATAAGTTCCCGGTAAATCATAAAAAGTATATAAAGTATCACCTACTTCACAATCTCCTTGACTAAATTCTACTGTTT
>CANQBY010000007.1 GCA_947589695.1 uncultured Bacilli bacterium | reverse complement strand
TGATATGCGAGTATTAAATGAGATTGATAGATTTCATTTAGTACTTAAAGTACTTAAATATATTAATTTAGAAAATACGGAAACAGAACAATTAAAGAATTATGCGTTAATGATGTTAAACAAACATCAAAAATATATAAGAGAATATGGTGTTGATATGCCAGAAGTAGAAACGTTTATGACAGAATAAAAGGAGCGATAGAAAATGATTTATGATTATTTAATTATTGGAGCGGGTTTAGGAGGCTTAAGTGCCGGCTTAAATTTGACAAGTAAAAATAAAAAAGTAATTATATTGGAAAAAAATAGTTTGCCAGGTGGAATGGTAAGTACTTTTAAAAGAGGAAGATTTGAATTTGATACTTCTCTTTATGATATCTATGATTATGGAGATAAAGAAAATGAAGGAGATTTTCAAAAACTTTTAAAAAAGTTTGATATCGCAGTAGATACAACTTTAATTCCTTTTAATGTGTTAATAAAAGATGATACTAATTTTCAATGGGAAATTAAAGGGAATTTTGAAGATTGGGTATTGAATATTGAAGAAGTAAAAAAAGGTTCTACGTCAGGAATAAAAGAATTTATTAAAATAACTAAAGAAGTGAATGAGGCGGTAAAAGCTTTAGAGAGAAATGAAGAAGTAAGTGAAGAAGAATATCCTAATTTTTATAAATATTTAGATAAAACAGCGATGGATGCTTTAAAGAGTCTTAAAATACCTTTAGTAAGTATTAATATGTTAAGCTTTTTATGGGTAAATATGGGAGTTAATTTAAGTAAATTAAATTTTATTGATTATGCGCTTTTTATGTATAAAATGATTTTTAAGAAAGATGTTATTTTAAATAATAAGAATTTAGATTTTACTTTAAAATTAGTAAAGAAATATCAAAGTGAAGGGGGAAAGATTTATTATAATTCAGAAGTTATAAAAGTAGAAGAAAAAGATCATTTATTTATAGTTAAAACGAAAGATAATTTAGAATATAAAGCCAAAAATATTATTGGAGATATCTTTAAGAAATATTTCTTTAGAGATTTAGATTATACAGAGAATAAAGATATTATTAAATTAGAAAATGCTAGAAGTGAAGGAGCTAATGGAATAGTTGTCTTTTTAGGATTAAATAAAAGTAGGGAAGAATTAGGTTTAAATTATTATAAATATTATCATTATAATAATCTTAATAGTGATATATGTGTAAAATATATGAGTAATTTAGATCATAATACTTATGAAGTAATAGTACCGAATGTAGTTAATGAAGAAGCAAGTCCTAAAAATACTTGTGTGGTAATACTTAAAAAGTTATATTTTGGGGATGTTTTTAGAAATCTAAATAAAATGAATTATGAAGAAATAAAAGAAAATATAGCGCAAGATTTAATTAATAAATTTGAAAATGATTTTGGTATAGATATTTTAGAATATATAGAAGAAATTGAAATAGCTACACCACTTACTATTTTAAGATATAGTGGTAGTTTAAATGGAAGTTTATTTGGTTATAGTAAAAAAGGATATGATGGAGTTATTAATCGTTTAATTAATTATCAAGATGAAGAAATACCAAAGATTAGTTTTGTAGGGGCTAGTTCAGTTTTAGGAAGTGGAGCCGATAATGCTTTTCGAAGTGGCGTATTAGTAACTGATAGATTATTAAAGAAAGGAGACGATAAGGATGAGTAAATTAGAGGAATTAAAAAAAATTAGAAAAGATATAATAAAAGATTATTCGGGGAAAAAGATTGAAGAATCTAATTTAGATAGATTAAATAAAGAATGGCAAGATATTCAATATGTTAAGATAAAAGAAATACGAGAAGAAACTAAAGATACTAAAAGTTTTATTTTAATTCCCGATCAAGATAAAGGGACAATGAGTTTAGAACCTTTTAAGGCGGGACAATATATAAGTCTTAAAATGTTTGTAGATGATGCCTATGTAACAAGAGCTTATTCGCTTTCTTCGTCACCTAAAATGGCTTTAAAGGAATATCAAATTACAATTAAAAGAGTCGAAAATGGTTTAGTAAGTAATCTAATGCTTGATGAAATGAGGGTAGGAGATGGTCTTACTATTTCCAAACCAATGGGAGAGTTTGGGTATAATAAAATCCGCGATGAAAAAAATGTAATTGCCATCGCTGGGGGAAGTGGAATTACACCTTTTATGGCAATGGCTCGAGCAATTTGGGATGGAGTAGAAGATTTTAATTTAACAGTATTTTATTCGGTAAAAACGGAAGAAGATATTATTTTTAAAAAAGAAATTGAAGAGTTTAATAAAAAAAGTAAAAAAGTTAAATTTGTTATAACTTTAACTAGAGAAGAAAAAGAAGGATATTTAAATGGTCATTTAAATAAAATGATGATTGAACCTTATATAAAAGAATTTAATACCGTTTTTATGTGTGGACCAAAAGCTATATATAAAACTATGAATGAAATATTAAGTGAGTTTAATATTCCTAAAAAAGCCGTTCATTATGAAAACTTTTTTGTAGATTATATTCCAAGTGAAGTAAAAGAATATGATTTAAAAGTAATTATGAAAAATGATTTTGTAATTACGAAATGTCACAGTGATGAAACTTTGTTAGTAGCAATGGAAAAAGCCGGGATTAAAGCACCTTCGATGTGCCGAGTAGGGATTTGTGGTTTTTGCCGAAGTATTTTACTAGATGGGAAAATTAAAATGATCGGTAGTAGTATGAAAAAAGCAGAAGCTTATAATGATTATATTCATCCATGTGTTACATATCCTGAGAGTGATATTGTCTTAAGATTAGATATTTAATTAAATTATAAATAAAGAAAAATACTGGTTTTATGGTTTTAAATAAATTAAGAGTGGAGATTATCTTTACTCTTTTTGTTTACTTTAATAAGAAAAAATATTATAATTAAAATGGTGATGAAAAGTGAAAGGCTCAATTATTTTTAAAAGAGTGGGTGCTTATTTAATTGATTTGATGGTTATATCTTTGATTTCAATGGCCATAACTAAAATATCTTTTTTAAATCCTAAGTATGATCAATATGTAAAGTATGCTGATCAATATACAGAAGTAATGCAAAAATATTATGAAAAAGAAATTACGATTGAGGAGTTTAATAATCAAGTTAAAGATTATAGTTATAAATTAAATAAGACAGGGTATGTATATGTTATTAGTGATATAGTAGTGACGTTTTTATATTTTGGATTATTTGCTAGTATAACTAAAGGGCAAACTTTAGGTAAAAAAATGTTAAGTTTAAGAATAATTAGTAATAAAGAAGGAAAAGAACTTAAATGGTATAATTATTTTATTCGAGCTTTTATTTTAAATGGCGTAATTTTAAATATATTTGTGTTAATAGCAATACCTTTTAGTAGAGGTACTTATGAGACAATATATGCGATTGGTTCAAATGTAGATAGTATTTTACAAATGACAATTGCATTAATGATTTTATTTTATAAAAATGGAATGGGACTTCATGATATAATCGCGGGTACAAGAGTTATTGATTTAAAATTACCACTTGAGGAACAAACAGTAAAAAAAGAAGAAAAAATTATTAAACCAGAAAAGGAAGATAATAAAGAAGAATAATTTTATTATCTTTTTTTCTTGACTTTAACCTTAGGTAATAGTCTATAATGAATTTAGAAAGGAGAAATTATGAAGATACATGAAGTAGCATTGAAGACGGGTTTAACTAAAAAAAGTATTAGATATTATGAGGATATGGGTTTACTTAATCCTCTTCGAAATAGTAATGATTATCGAGAATATACGGAAGAAGATTTAAAAAATTTAGAATTAATTAAATTCTTAAGAGAACTAGAAGTACCGATTATGGATATTAAAAAATTAAAGAGGGGAGATAAAAGTATTAAACAATGTATGGAAGAAAGACTTAAAAATATGGAAGAGAAAGAAAAAGATCAAGAAAAGATTAAAGGAATTTGTAAGAGTTTAGCTAAGGGTAATGAAGATATAAAAACAATAAATATTAAAGAATATCAAAATGTAGTTAATAATATAGGAAGTAAAAATTATATGGTTAAAGATGTTAAAAAAAGTCATAGAGAAAAAATAATGGGGGCTTTATTATCTAGTTTATTATTTATGGGGGTATTTGGAGGAATTATGATTATGTTTACTTATTTAGAATTTACCCAAGAAGAAGCACTACCTTTAGCATTTTATTTAATTTTGATGGCAATATTATTGGTACCTTTTTTAGGAATTATAATAAATTTAATAAAACGTATTCAAGAAATTAAAGGAGGAGAAGAAGATGAAGCTAGTAAATATTGATTATATGCCTAATGAAGAAATTACCGAAGTTTTAGGATTAGCTAAAGGAACGGTAGTACAGTCAAAAAATATTGGAAGAGATTTTATGGCTGGAATGAAAACAATCGTGGGAGGAGAAATTACAGGTTATACGGATATGCTTATTACAGCCAGAAAAATAGCGACCAAAAGAATGGTGGATGAAGCTGAAAATTTAGGAGCAGATGCGATTTTAAATATTAGGTATGGTTCTTCTTCATTGATGAGTGGGGCGGCCGAAATAATTGTATATGGAACAGCAGTTAAACTAAAAAGTAAGAAGTGATTCTTACTTTTTTTGAAAAAAATTTTAAAAAACAGAAATTGTTAAATTGGCGACAGATTTAATAAAATTGGGAGATAAATTAAAAAATCTGCTTAGCAGATTTAAGTAAATTGGTGGCAGATTTTAAAAAATCTGTAATTTGACAAAGGTTAAAAAATATAGTATGTTTATCATGCGAGACATCCTTAGGGGGTTTTTGGTGTTTGCCACAACTTTTCCAATGGAAAGTGGGGTGGTTATATGAAGAAACAAGATTTGATAATCTTTGCGTTATTCTTAATAATTATATTACAAATTATCTTCGGATAGTTTCTAACATAAAAATAAACACCATAACTCAATAAGTAGTTATGGTGCTTTACACAAACGTGGCAAGCACTATAAGTGTCTCGCTACTACAAGTATATAATAATTTTAGATAAAAGTAAAGAATTTTTGATTAAACAAAAAAGCTCTTGCATAAAATAAAGATATGTGATATATTATAATTGTACTAGTGCAGATAGTACAATATAGAAGGAGTCAAAAATGATTGAAATTAAAAACTTGAGCAAATGTTTTGTCAAAGATAAGTATGTTTTGGAAAATCTTAATTGCTCAATAGGTGAAGCTCATATCTATGGTTTAGTGGGAGCTAATGGGGCTGGAAAATCAACATTGCTAAGATTAATCAATAGTGTTTATAAGCAAGATAGTGGAACAATTTATATTGATGACAAAGACGCTTTTGATAATGAAGAGGTTAAAAAGAATCTAGTATTTGTACCCGATGATTTATTTTTCTATCCTAATTATAGTTTAATGGATATGGCAGAATATTATAAGTCTTTATATCCGAGGTTTGATATTAATTATGTAATTAATATTGCCAATAAATTAAAACTGGATATAAATGCGAAGATAAGTTCTTTTTCAAAAGGAATGAAAAGACAATGTGCGTTAATTGTTGCTTTAGCAACGAAAGCTAAGTATATGCTTTTTGATGAAACTTTTGATGGATTAGATCCAGTAGTAAGAAAGTTTTTTAAAGGGTTACTTGCAAATGCATTAGAAGAAAATAAAACAACCATAATTATGACAAGTCATAATTTAAGAGAATTAGAAGACATATGTGATAATTTAGGTTTATTATATAAAGGAAAGATATTATTTGAAAGTGATATAGATACTTTAAAAACTAATATGTTTAAAGTACAAATATCGTTAAAAGAAGATTTTAATAAAGAGACATTTAAAGGATTAAAAATACTTTCTTATAAAAAGATTGGGAGTATTGCAACTTTAATAATTGAAGAAAATGGTAAAGATAGTAAAAAAATATTAAATGCTTTAAAACCAGTAATATTAGATTATTTACCTCTAACGTTAGAAGAAGTATTTATATATCAAATGGAGGCTTTAGGATATGAATTTAATGAGATTGTTTAATAAAGATTATTTTAAAGAGAATGTAAGAAAATCAAAAGGGTTATTAGCATTCTTTTTAGGAGTTATACCTTTAATAAATATTTTAATATTAATTATTAATATTTTAAATATTGATAATGTTACTTTATTTGATTTTAGAAGTATAAGTGTAGTTACTTTTTTAGGAATGTATGTAATTCCCGTGTTACTCGCGTTAACTCTTTTAGGTTTTGTTTTTAAAAGAAAAAGTGTCGATTTTGTTTTGTCAAAACCAATAACAAGAAAAACAATATATACGACCAATATTATTGGGGGTATAGGCATAATTATTTTATTTATGCTTATTAATTCTTTAATATTTGGCGGATTTAATTTATTTAGTAGTAAACTAGTTATACCATTACCTTTAATAATTGATTACTTCTTATATTTTGTTATTGCTTATATTTTTGTTTTCATGGTGACAGTTTTAGGCATAAGCTTAGCGGGTAATTTCATGGGAACAGTAGTAGCCATCATGATCGTTATTTGTTTATTTCCATTCTTTAAATTGATAGGTTTATATTACAATAATAATTATGAATATAATAACTATATTAAATGTGATGATAAAGAGTGTATGCCGGCAGAATTTAATTGTGATAGATATGGAGTAACTTTGAGTGATTGTAATAAAAAAGTGGCTAAAAATCAATATCCTCTTAGTTATGAAAGAGAACTTGATGATAATTTTGTAGCTCCTTTAACATTCTTTTCTAATAATGGAGAGTTAAGTTATAATGGAAGCAGTATAATAAAAATGCTTTTATTAAGTTTAGTTTATGCCGTGGTAGGATTCTATTTATTTATTAATCGCAAGATGGAAAATAATGAGACTAGTTTTAAAAATGAAAAGTTACATTATATAATAAAAAGTATTACTTTAATACCAATTACTTTTATTACTTATTTAATAATAAAAGATGAACCATTAATAGGAATGCTTGTAAGTGTTGCAATGATCTTAATTTATAGTGCTTTATATGATTTAGTAACGAAAAGAGAAATATACAAATTTGGAAAATCAAGTGTAATTTCGTTAGTTGTTTTTGGAATATTATTAGGGGCTTATACTTTAGGAGTAAATATCTCAAAATTAGGAGAGGCTCAAGTCTTAGATATAAATGATATTGAATATATAAAATATGGTTATATAGATGGAACGAAAATAACTGATAAAAGTGTAATTAAAGCGTTAGTTAAAACAACTTTAGAGGATAAAGAAAACATGGGAAGACAATCCATGCAGATGAGAGCTAATGGTAAGAATTATATAGTTTATTTAGGTGTTAATAGTGACATGCAAAATTTAATTGATACTTTTACGGATATGGAAATGCAAAACAAATATAAAAATTTTGATATTGATAATATAGTGTATGCGAGAGATATAGAGTTAACCAAAACTTTAAAAAAATTAGTAAAAGAAGCTTATCAAAAAATGGATCTAACTAATATAGATGAAGAAAAAATGGATGAAGTTATCCAAGTTGCTGTTTATAAAGATCATGAATATCAATATATTAAAATACCAAAATTAATTAATAAAGATTTAGATAAATATGTATTAGATTATCAAAATACTAAAGCTTTAGAAATGATTGAAGAAAATGATAGTATTTATTATGATATTTATATGAATGATATAGAGTTTAGTGATTTAGATAGTTATGTATTTAGTTATGTAGTAGAAGAAAATGTTGAAGCTTTAAAAGATTATTTAGAAAATGATAATACCGAATTTACCAATACAACGGCGATGCTTTCCTTAACTGGAAAAAAGTTTATGCATATTAAGATTGGTGATGCAAAGAAATTTATGACCGAGTTTAAAAAATGGCAAGAAAAAGTCAAAAATGAAGAAGAATATCAAGATTTAGTTAACCAGTATAATAGATATTATTCTAAAGATACTGAGGCTATAGATGAATATTAATATTGATTATGGAACTAGAATACCAATATATGAGCAAATAGTTTTAGAAGTAGAGAAATTAGTTACCTTAGGTTTACTTAAAAAAGGAGAACAAATTCCAAGTATTAGAGAATTTGCTTGTACTTTAGGAGTGAATCCTAACACAATAAAAAAAGCTTATGATATATTGGAAGCTAGAGGAATAATTATATCTAAATCTACCAAAGGAACTTTTATTAATGAAGAATTAAAAGATTTAAAAGAACTTAAAATAGATAGTTTGCTTAGAGATTTAGAAGAGAAAATAAAAGAATTAGAAAGTTATGGTTTAACTAAAGAAGATATTATTAAAGAAATAAAAAAAGATAAATAAAATTAAAAAATAATTAGTTTCGAAGAAACCGAAAAATTTGCCTTTATTATTATTGACTAAAAAAGATTTTTTGGTATAATTAAGTTAGAAGGTGAAAATATGAAAATACTTAAAGATAAGAGTGGTTTTACTTTAGTAGAGTTATTAAGTGTTATTGTTATTTTATCAGTTGTGGTATTGATTGCGACTAATGCGGTAATTCCCGCGATGGATAATGCCAAGAAAAACGTTTTAGCAATGGAAGCAAACACAATTTATCCTGCAGCTCAAACTTTATATGTACAAGAAAATCAAACGGGTTCAAGATGTTTTAGTTACGATGAGATTATTAAATCAGGTTTAATTGAGAAAAATGATGAAGCTTATACAGGAAGCATTTTAGTAGATGCAACTGGAAAAGTGACGATTTGGCTTTCTAATGGAACTAATTTAATAGATGGAAAGTCACCAGATGTTACAGGAGAAGATGTTATTACTTCATCTAATGAAGCTTCAACCGTATGTGGTGTAAGTGAGGATTAATTCCTCTTTTTATTTGCTTTAATTGAACTTTGGGGCTTGAAGCTTGGAGGCAATTCTTTTATAATAAAGATGGTGATAGAAAATGATTATAGGCTCACATGTATCTTATGGAAGTAAAGGATTAGTGGGAAGTGTTGAAGAAGCTTTAAGTTATGGAGCAAATACTTTTATGTTTTATACAGGAGCTCCTCAAAATACAATAAGAAAACCCATAGATAAAGAACAAGTTTTAGAAGCCCAAAAATTAATGCAAGAAAATAAGATTGATATAAATACGGTTATTTGTCATGCCCCATATATTGTTAATTTAGCTAATAATTTAGATGAAGCCAAATATAATTTTAGTATTAATTTTTTAAAAAATGAAGTAGCAAGATGTGAGGAAATGGCGATAAAATATTTAGTTTTACATCCGGGATCAAGTGTCGGAATCGAAAAAAAGCAAGCTTTAGATAATATAATTTTTGGTTTAAATCAAATATTAAAGAGGGATACTGATGTAACTATTTTATTAGAAACTATGGCGGGTAAAGGAACAGAACTAGGAAGAACGATTGAAGAAATTAAATATTTAATAGAGGGAGTAGAAAACCAAGATAAAATTGGAGTATGTATTGATACTTGTCACTTAAATGATGCAGGATATGATATGCGAGATTTTAAGACATTTTTAGATACTTTTGATAAAGAGATTGGAATTAATAAAATTAAATGTGTGCATGTTAATGATAGCAAAAATAGTATTAATACCCATAAAGATCGGCATGCGAATATCGGTTTAGGAACTTTAGGATTTGAAACCATTTTAAATATTGTAAATAATGAACAGTTAAAGGATGTACCGAAAATATTAGAAACTCCTTATATTGGAGAAGATGATAATGATAAAAATAGAATATATCCTCCTTATAAAATGGAAATAGAAATGCTTAAAAAAGGAGAGTTTAAGGAGAATTTATTGGAAGAAATAAGAGAATTTTATAAAGAAGAAACTAAAAATTAAATTTAGTTTCTTTTTTAAATAACTTTTTTGTAAAATGATTTTTGTCCAAAATGTAAAATGAAAAAAGCTTTTTTTGTAAAATGATTTTTGCTTAAAATGTAAAATGAAAAAAGCTTTTTTTTAAAAGTCAGGTATATTTTAAAGTTATTGGAGTTTAAAAAAAGTCAGTTGAACTGACTTTAGATTAAAAAGTTTTTATACTTGGCACTATATTCATTAAATAGTTTTTTGATTTTAAGAAAATTATCGGGATTAAAGTGATCTTTGTAACGATCTAGATTTAAAAGACTAGGGTTCTTGATTACTTGTTCCCAATTTTTTTTGACAAAATCATAAACAAAGTCTAATTCTTCAGAAGAAAGAGAAACATTTTTACTAGTTGCAAAGTTAGATACATCTTCAATGCTTAAATTATCCATATATTTTTTGATTAAATTATACATACTATCACCCTAATATATTGTATGATTTTAAAGTTTTTTTGAATACTAAATAATGGTGAAGATTATGCCAAAAAAGTTTTATTTTTTGATATTTTTAATAATTATAATATTTGGAATATTTTTAGAGAGAGTTATAAATATATCTTATGGGAAACATGAATATTATTTAGATAAATATAGGGCTATTAATAATGTATATATTATGGGAAATAGTGCACCGAGAGGAAGAATTTTAGATATAAATGGGAAAGTTATTGTAGATAATAGAGGGGTTAATACTATTTTGTATCATAAGAAAAATGGAATTACCACGAAAGAAGAAATAGAAATAGCTAAAACTTTAAGTAAGATGACTAACTATGAATATGGTTATAAAGAAGAAAGGCTAAAAGATTATTATTTATTACTTTATGATACTAGTAATTTAGTAACAGAAGAAGAATTAGAATTAGTTAAAGAAAGAAAACTCACAAAAGAAGATATAGTTAATTTAAAAAAAGAAAGAATTAGGGATGAAGATTTAAGTAAGATGAGTGAAGAAGAAAAGCATAGCTCATATTTTTATTATTTAATGAATGAAGGATATATATATGATAATAAAATATTACTTAAAGATATAGATGATAGTTTATATGCGAAAATATTAGAAGCAGATTTACCAGGAATATTAGGAGAACTTACTTGGGAGAGAGTATATCCTTATGGGGAGAGTTTACGAAGTGTACTTGGAGTAGTTAGTACAAGTTTACCTAAAGAAAAGAATTATTTATTAGAGGAAGGTTATAGCTTAAATGATAAAATAGGAATAAGTGGATTAGAAGAATATTATGAGGATTATTTAAAAGGAGAAAAAGCGGTTTATAAATTAGAAAATAATAATTTAATTTTAACAAAAAAAGCGCAGAAAGGAAATGATTTAGTCTTAGAAATCGATATGGATGTCCAAGTAAAAGTAGAAGATATTATTAAAGAACAATTAGTTAATTCAGAAAAGATGGCGAATACCAAATATTATAGGGAGAGTTATGCTTTAGTTAGTGAACCTTTAACGGGAGCCATAAAAGCGATTGCCGGAGTAAGAAAAATTACAAATGGTAAAAATATGAGTTTTCAAGATGTAAGTATTAATGTGATTAAAAATGCTTATACAGTGGGAAGTGCAGTAAAAGGAGCTTCAATGACGGTGGGTTATAAATATGGGGCTATTGATATTGGTTCTAAAATAACTGATGGTTGTGTGAAACTTTATAATGTTCCGGCAAAATGTTCTTATAGTAGACTCGGAACATTAAATGATTTAAAAGCTTTAGCCCTAAGTTCTAATTATTATCAGTTTATTGTAGCTTTAAGAGTCGCAGGTTATAACTATTACTATAATATGAAAGCACCAGTGACCGAAGAAGATTTTCAAAAATACCGGGAAACTTTTAAATACTTTGGTTTAGGAGATAAAACAGGTATTGACTTACCAAATGAAACTGTGGGTTTAAAGGGAGAGAAAGTGGCTTCTGATTTACTTTTGAATTTAGCGATTGGGCAATATGATTTATATACACCAGTTGAATTATTACAATATATAAATACAGTAGCTAGTGGGGGAGTTAGATATAAACTTAATTTAATGCATAATATTATAAAGGATGATGAAGTGATAAAACAAGCAGAAATAACCGAATTAAGTAAGCTTGATATTGATAGTAAATATATTGCTAGAATTCAAGAAGGATTTCGGGAAGTCGTAAAAAGTGGAACCGGATATTGGTATTTAAATCCTAAAGTGATGGGTGCGGGAAAAACAGGGACGAGTGAATCATACATTGATAGTGATTATAATGGAACTTTGGATGCTTATGTTTTAAGTAATACTTTTATTATGTATGCGCCTTATGATAATCCTAAGTATTCAATCGTGGTAATAAGTCCTAATACGAGTGATTTAGAGAGTAAAAATAAGAGTAGAGCGCCGATAAATCGCCTAATTGCCCGAAATATTAACGATTTTCTCTTTTCAAGTCCTTAATTTAATGTTATAATACTACTAGACTTTTTATTGAGGGAGGTGCTTTTATGGCTAAAAATGAAAATAGAAACTATGTAACTTTAAAGTGTACAGTATGTGGTGAAGAGTTAAGATGTACAAGTAAAAGTAAAAAGAATACTCCGGATCGTTTAGAAATAAAGAAGTATTGTAAGAAGTGTCACAAACATCAAATTGTTAAAGAAAAGAAGTAAGGAGTTAGATTATGAATCAGGGGAAACACATTATTCAAAAAACAAGATATAACTCTCCAGTTATTGCAATTATTGCGAATAAACAAAAAAGTGATAATAAGCAAATAACTACCAATTCTAAATCGCGAGCTCGAAAGAAAAGATTTGGAATATTTACAAAAGAAAGAGGAGTAAAAGATGAATATTAATATAAATGATATTAAAAATGGAATGACAATTATTTTAGATAATAATTTGTATCAAATTGTGGAATTCCAACATGTTAAACCTGGAAAAGGTTCAGCTTTTGTTAGAATGAAACTTAAAAATTTAAGAACAGGCTCTATAACAGAAGATACATATAATACGAATATTAAAATTACTAAAGCTCATGTAGATCGAGTACCAATGCAATTTTTATATGCAGCAGGGGAAAATTATGTATTTATGAATAATGAAACTTATGAGCAAATCGAGATTAGTACTAAAACTTTAGGGGACCAAGTTAAATTTATTAAAGAAGGTCTAGAAATCACAGTGGAGTACTATGAGGGAGAAATATTAGGTATTAGTTTACCTGAAAAAGTAGAGTATGAAGTAATTGAAACTGAACCAGCAGTTAAAGGAAATACCACAAATAATGCGCAAAAAGATGCAAAAATCGAAACTGGTTATATAGTAAAAGTACCTTTATTTATTACAGAAGGAGAAAGAATTATTATCTCAACTAAAGATGGCAAATATTCATCTAGAGCATAATAAAATAAATATAAAAAGCAAAAAAATGTTTACGATGGTAAGCATTTTTTTTGTTTATTTTAAGTATTTAGGTTTATCAATAAAACCTAAGAGATAATCCGCCGAATAATGATAGTTTTTACATAACATATATAAAAATGGAGTTCCAATTAAACTTTTACTACTTTCATAAATACTCCAAGTAGGTTGATCAATATTTAAAAAATTAGCCATTTCTATTTGGGTTAAATTATTTTCTTTGCGTAGTTCTTTTAATCTAGTACTTATTAATTCTTTATGCATTTCTTTGCGATAATTAGAGTATTTTTTAGTATCCGTAAAACCAAAGATATAATCTAGGGATACATCAAAGAAATGGCATAAAGTTATTAGATGTTTTAGAGGAATAGTTTGTTTTTCTTTTTCGTATCTACTGTATAAAGTGTCACTCACATTTATAATTTTAGATGTAGCTACTAAAGTTAAACCAATTCTTTCTCTGATTTTTTTTAAATTCATTCCATAATTCATTAGATTCACCTAGAAGTATTTTCTCATATTAAGTTTAATCCTTTATCATATCCGAATAAATATCTATATTTTTATTGACTTTTGTAATACCATGATTTATAATTTATTTATAAACTAGAAATTTCTATGATAGTGAGTGATAAAATTTGAAAAAGATAATGGTGGTATTAAGTATAATTGTAATAGTAATAAGTATTAGTTTTATATGTTATATAAAAAATAATAATACTTATCAAACAGTAGAAAAAATAATGAAAAAAGGAAATACTTTGGCCTTTTTAATAGAACAAGATGATGGAACTTATCAAAGTACAGATGAATTACCAAGCTCTGGTTATGTTCTAAATACAGAAAAAAGTCAATGTACAAATGGAGCAATCCCAAGTTGGGATGAAGAGGAAAATACTTTAAAATTAAATTTTGAAAAAAAGAATACTATTTGTTTTCTTTACTTTGATATAGCACCAGAAGATGAGGCTTCAGTAGAGGAAGGAGTAGAGTAGTAATGAAAGATCCGAATAAGAAATTAAGTATTTTAATTGCTCTATTAATTGTTGGTATAGGAGTATCTTTTGCTTATTTTGTGGGAAAAACTATATTTCAAGGAAGTGGAGCAACAATAAAAGGGACAACAGCAACTTTAGAAGGGGCTAAGTTGCAGATAGAAGGCGAATTAGGGACTATAGATGAAAATATCTATCCGGGACATCAAACAGTATCGAAAATAATGGCAACGGCTACGACAAAAGGAGAAGATGAAGTGATTCCATTTAATTTAATATTAAAAGGAAGTAACACTTTAAATACTAATTTAAGATATACAGTATATAGAGTAGATGAGCAAATAGAATTGGAAGTAAAAGCGACATGTGCAAAAGAAACTAAAGTGGTGGATGGAAAACAACAATTAAGCGAAAAATGTGAGATAACAAACATAAATGAATTAGGAGAAGCAATAAATAATGGAGAAATACCAAAAAATCAAGAAGGATTAAATATAGCAATAGCAACCGATCAATTTATAACAGCAACAAAAACAGCCCCAACAACATATGTTTATTATATAGTGTTAGAATATCCTAATGATAATAGAAATCAAAATGATGATTTAAAAGGAACATTTAATGGAACAGTAGAAGGACAAATAATAAATGCAACTGCTGATGTTAAGATATTAAGTATCAAAGTAGAGAAGGAAAAAGATAAATATACAGAACAAGATACGATCCCAACAAGAGAAGAAAAATATGTATTAAATCCAGATGAAAGTAAATGTACAAATGATGTTACATTATCGTGGGATGAAAGAGATTGGAGTTTATTAGTACATAACTTACATAAAACAGGAACAGAATGTGATTTAGTATTTGATATAGGAGATACAACACCACCAAGTCAACCTAATGTGACTTTAGCAGATGGAGCTTTAAACTTTGGTGGGTCAACAGATGATATGGAAGGAGAAGTGGAATACTATTATAGTGTAGGTTGTACAACAGAATATAAAAAAGGAACACAAGTAAATTTAACAGATCTTTCAACAACAACAAAAATATGTGTATATAGTGAAGATGAGGCTAAGAATAGAAGTGGAACAACAGAAAAAAATTTAAATGTTGTGGCTGTACAAAATAAAGAATCAGAAAATAAGTATTATTGTGAAAAAACAGGAAAATATTATGATACAGCAGCCTTAGCCAAAAGTGCATGTACATATGCTCCAACTTATTCGTGTCCTTCTGGATCTTCATTAAGTAGAACAACATGTAGTTCTCAGGATAGTTCTATAAGAAAATCAAGTACAAAAAATGTAGATTGGTGTGCTTCTTCCGATTCTTGTAGTTGTACGAGTGGGCGTGAGCCTCTATGTGTACAAGCTTGCCCTGGAGGTGGTGCTTGGGTAGGATGTGTCCAGTCATGTCCAATTGTTGAAACTTGTACTGAAACTGTATACTCGTGTACGTC
>CANQBY010000006.1 GCA_947589695.1 uncultured Bacilli bacterium | reverse complement strand
TGGACCCACTGATTAAGAGTCAGTTGCTCTACCAGCTGAGCTAAGGAGACATCTCATAAAGCCCTTTAATTATATCATATTTTACTTAAAAGGCAATAGAAAAATTAATATTTTTTTATTTTTTCGAATATTTTTTTAATCTCTATGTCAATAATCCTTAAAACTGCCCTTTTTTTATTCTATTTCACTACTTTTAATTTAGGAAATTTCTTTTTCATAAGCTCATCAGGATATAACTTATCAATTTGTTTAAAAACTATATTGGAAGCTTCAATCTTATTAGTTCTTTCTTGATATCTTAAAATTGCCAAGGCGGATAATGAAATATTTATCACCATGAATATACTTACTAAAACCGTTAAAATATTTCCTATTTTCTCTGGACACTTTCCCGCGATTTTTTTAAAATAAGGATATACATAATTAATACATAATACTCCAATAATACCCCAAGCTAAGCAATAAGGTAAATAAATTCTTCCCCCAATATTATAATTAAATGAGGCATAACTCCACGTGGCTGTTCCGAGTACATATTCTTGAAATAAACTACTAATATACTCAAATAAACTTCCCACTACAAACCCAATTAAAAACTTTACTATAATATTCTTATCTTGAAATTTATACATAGCTAATACAATTAAATCTAACCCAAAACCATAAATGGGTTTAAAAGGTCCATATAATAAGCCTTGTTTATTAATAAAAACTCCATGTTTTATATAATACCAAGCCGTTTCTAACACAAAACCTAAAAGACAACCCAATATAAATAACCAAACTAATTCTTTAACTGTTATTTTTTCTTTTTTCATTTATTTTCCACCCAGTTAACCATTTAACTAATAAAATTATATCAAATAAAAATATTAATGTAAATTCTTAAATTTTATGATACAATATATCTGAGGTGTAAAGATGCAAAAATATTATCAAACTTTAAATAAAGAAAAACAAGCCAAAATTAAAGAAACTTATCAAAAAGAATATGCTAAATCCGAAATAAGTATTCGCTTCACGCGTCTTAATATTTATATTGCTGCTTCCATTTTTTTAAGTATTATCTTAATTATTATGGGTATCATGGATAAAAGTGAGCGCATCTTAGATTTTAGTCTGGCTATTATTCTTTGTATCGCCGCGACTAGTTTCTTTATTGGTAAACATATTATTAAATTAAATCTTCTAAATAAAATTGCTTTAAAAAACAAGAACCATTAATTCTTGTTTTTTAATTGCTTCTATATTTTCTATTTACTTAACCTTTTCTATTAACTGTTTCATTTCTTCTAAAGACCGAAATCCTATTTCTTTAATCTTTAATTTTCCATCTTGAAATATGCAGATGGTGGGAATACTCATAACCCCATATTCTCGAGCAATATCCTCATGACTATCCACGTTTATTTTTAAAACATTTTCTTCTAGTTGTTCTAAAATGGGTGCTAACATCCGACAAGGACCACACCAATCAGCATAGAAATCCACAATCCATAACCCCTCTTTAATTACATCCTTATAATTTTCCTTTTCTAAATGCTTAAGCATTATTTATTCTCCTCCTTATAAGTTTCAATTACCGCTTTTGCTCCCACGAAATCTAATTTACCACTTTCTACTAAATCTAAAGCTACGTCTGGTTCTACTACTTGATAATTAAGCATAATTTTTAAGATTTCTTGATTGTATTGATCTTTTACCACGACATCCTTATATTTATCTTGCAAGTCACTGATTTCGCGAATCGCCGCATAAGTATCGCTAACCATTGTTTTAAGTACTGGTGTTTTATCAATAATACTCATCGCCAGGCTACTTTTAGCTACTAAATTATGGGTACTATTTATTTGAAGCATAACAAATAAAACGATAAAGGAAAAAGCCACCGCTTCCACAAAACCTAAGACAGCTCCAATAATCTTCGATGGAATCCCCAAAATAATCGTGGCATCAAGAATTTTTTCGACTATTCCTGATAAATTAATCAGAAATCCTAAAATACCTGATAATATTGCAAAAACAATTACATAAGCAATCCCTTCATATAGTAAAATATTTAAAGTAACCAATCCTTCCATTTCACCATGTAATTCCATAAATGGTGCATACTTTAATAATAAATTGGCTACTGGATTTTTTAAATAATAAGATATAATAATTATCGCAATAGTTCCCACTAAAGCTACTAAACTTTTAATTGCTCCCTTCTTAAAACCTAATACTGCTCCCAGTAGAATAAATAATATCAAAATTACATCTACCATCATCATTTAAAATCACTCCTCATTATAATTATATCCTAAAGTTTTTGAAAAATAAAGTAATATATGGTATAATTAGTAAAGTGAGGTGTCAAAGTGACTATAGTATTTAAAATAAGTGATAATTTAAAACCCCAAATGTTAGAATTTTATAAAGATCGGATGTCCCCTACTCATCCTCCTTATTCTGTTTTTCAAGTTAAAGATTTTGACTGTGTAACTACCCTTTATGAATCCGGCAAAGTTATGTTTCAAGGCATTGGCGCGGATATCGAAGCAAGTTATTGGTTAGAAGAAGAGCGTATTAAAAATAATCGTATCATTGATATTAAAACCGGTCAAGATAAAAATAAAGATTCATCTTCCAATTTTCTTTTAAATATGGCAACAATTGGTTCTGATGAAGTAGGAACTGGTGATTTCTTTGGCCCTATCATTGTTACTGCCACTTTTGTTTCTAAAGAAAACATTAATTTTCTCCTTGATTTAGGCGTTCGAGATTCCAAAAAAATCGATGATTCCAAAATTAAGAAAATTGCTCCCGCTATTATTCAAAAAATCCCCTACTCTAGTTATATTCTAACCAATAAAACTTATAACCAAAATTGGAGCGAAGATTTAAACATGAATAAAATTAAAGCTATTCTTCATAATAAAGTGCTCTATAATTTAAAAAGTAAAAATTATGATTATCAAAAAATTGTGGTGGATCAATTTGTTTATCCTCGTAAATATTATGAACATATCAAAGATGTTCCTGATAAAGTAACTGATATTACTTTTATGACTAAAGCGGAAGATAAATGTTTAAGTGTTGCTGCGGCTTCCATTATTTCTCGCTATTTATTTTTAAAAGAAATGGAAAAATTAAGCACAGAACTTAAAATGCCTATTCCTAAAGGTGCTGGCCCTTTGGTAGATGAAACTGGTATTAAAATTGCTAAAGAATATGGCTTTGCTAAATTAACCGAAATAGCTAAATTAAACTTTAAAAACAAAGATAAAATTAAAAGTGGTTTAAAATAGCCACTTTTCTTATGCACAAATATCCAATATAAATAGTTCTAATCCCATAAACCGATCAACTTTACCACTTTTAATATCTAAATCTAATTGGGATAATTTACAAATAATACTTTCTAATTCTTTTAACTTATACGGAAATACTTTATTTAAATATTTATTTAATTGCCAATCCATTAATCCAAGTTCATTCATGATACTGTATTCTCTAACCCCTGCTTCTTGCATTTTTTTAACACTAAGCATAATTCGAAAATCCCTAGCTAATAAACTAATTAATACACTCGGTTCACATTTCATAACTTTTAAATCATTATATAATTCTAAACTTTTTTCTAAATCACTATCAACTACCGCATCTACAAATAAAAAATTATTTGAATTAAGAGCTCTCGATGTAATATTTACTACTTCTTCATGTTTAATTATTCCTGGTTTATCATAATAAAGAGTAATTTTATAAGCTTCATTCATAACCATATCATAATTATTTAAACTATTACTAACTATATAACTAATAGATTCTGGTGCAATTTTAAATCCTAACTTTAAAAAATAGTTTTTAAGTCTTTCTTCTATTTGATAAACTTTTAAATTATCTATCACTTTTAAAGTATATTTATCTTTAATTATTCTCCCTATTTTTTTTCGTAAATCTACTTTTTCATTGCATATAAAAATAATTATTGTCTGATCATTTGGATGTTCTAAATAATTTAATAATAATTCACTATCTTTTTCCGTTATCTTTCCTGTTCCTAAAAAATTCGCATTTTTAACTATTATATACTTATCTTCCATAAACATCGAAACATAACCAGCTTCCACCATTATTGCTTCCATCGAATCATTATTATAATCAAAAATAGTTACATTTTTATTATCTTTAACTATCTTATTTACTTCTTCATTTATTAATAAATAGCTTTCTCCACTAATTGCATATATTTTCATAACTACCACACTCTTATTATAACATTATTTATCAAAAAGATATATACTAGGGACTCCAAAAACTAATTTTTTTTATTCCCTTTTTTAATGTCATCTTAATTGTTCCTTTCTCTTTTGTCATATAATATTTTAAGTTTAAACTATTTAATTTATCAATTGTTTCTTGATGAGGATGACCATATCTATTCCCTCTTCCCGCACTTATTATACTTATATTAGGTTGAACTTTTTTTAAAAAATTCTTATCACTACTGGTATTAGAACCATGATGTCCTATTTTTAATACATCAGTTGTTATATCATATTGTTTTATTATCTCCTCTTCAACTTTCGTAGGGGCATCTCCCATATACAAAAACTTTATCTTATCTAAAATCAAATATAACACTAGAGAACTATCATTTTCATCTTTTAACACTAATTTATTAAGATTTTGAAAAGCCACTCTTTTTCCTTGAAAACTATCTTTAATTACTTTAATATTGGTTTTTAAAAGTTCACTTTCTTGATAATTATAATCATTATTATTAAACATTAATTTATCGGTTTTTATTTCTTTTAAGATATCTTTCGCATACCCTAAGTGATCCATATCACCATGACTAAATACCATCAAATCTAATTTAGTTATCCCAAGACTTTTTAAAAAAGTCACTATATTATCGGCCAAATTAAAAGTTTTATTTCTAACTTGCCAAGAACTTTTATTATAAGAAATTACTCCTCCTGTATCAATCATAATTAAATCTTGATGTCTTGCACTAACAATTAAGGAAGAATCTCCTTGTCCTACATCTAAAAAATAAACATAATCATTATTATCCCATAAATAGCTATATTTTAAAACTAATATTAAAATCCCTAAAATAATTATATTTTTAAATCCTTTTTTATAAATTAAATATATTATTAAATAATAACTTATTATAAAAAATATATTACATTTACCCACTACTATATTAATCCTAAAAGTATTTAAAAATTTACTAATCACTTCTAAAATATTAAAACCTAATATTAAAACATTTTCTAAAAAAGGTAAAATAAAAGTTAACAGAGTAAGAGGAAATAATATACTACTTACTATTGGCACAATTACTATATTATTAAGGATTGTAAGAATATTAAATTCATAAAAGTTAGCTATCGTAACTGGTAAACTAAAAAGAAAAGCCATTAAACTTACTTTAAATAATTTGACTAAATAATTACCCGTAATCTTTTTACTAAATAACATTAATCCAAAAGCTGTTAAAAAAGAATAAATAAAACCTAAATCATAAATATAAAAAGGATTCACCAAAAGTAAAAACATTCCAATTATATATAAAATATTAATACTTGGTATTTTTAAATCTAATTTTTTATTAATAAGTAAAGCTATGTATAGTAAACTTGCTCTTACTACAGAAGCTGTAAACCCAATTAAAAACATATAAAAAATTAAAAATAAACAAACATTTATATTAATAAATAATTCTTTTATTTTAAGTTTTTGCATTATCATGCCCATTATTACAACCAGTAACCCCACATGCATTCCAGAAACCGCAAATAAATGCGTTACTCCATTATTTTGATAAGTGCTATAAACATCTTCTTCAATATAGTCTTTATCTCCTAAAATAAATGCTTGCATATACTTACCAGTTTTTTTAAAACTATTAACTCTTTCTATTACTTTATTTTTAATTTGATATAATAACCCTATATCATTATTTAATATTTTTATATTCGATATATTAAATATATAATAAATATGCTTATTTTTTAAATATTCTTTATAATTAAAAGTATTAGGAATTGTATTATTAGATGGTTTAGTTAAAGTTCCCTCTAAATTTACAGTTGCACCAAGCCTAAGTTTCTCACTTATTTGCTTTTTTTCTTCTTCGGTATCAAAGTAGTAATTAGCAACAATTTTTTCTTTACCCTTTATTTGTAAACTTAATTTATCACCATCAATATTATAATCTAATATAATCCCTTTAATATTGGAAGTAGCCTCATCATACCTAGATTCATATTTTATCACTTTTGTTGTAACTAAAACATAAACCATCATTATAATGAGGCTCCAAACCACAAATTGTCTAGACTGTAATAAAAGGCTTAATCTTTTCAAACAAAGCCTCTCCTATTCCTGAGACATTTAAGATATCATTAATTGTTGTAAAGTTTCCATGTTCTTGCCGGTACTCCATGATTGCTTTCGCTTTTGAAGGCCCTATACCTGTTATTTTAGTAAGCTCACTTTCACTCGCCGTATTAATATTTATTAAACCTGAAACTTCTTTATCATCCGTTACGTCAGAACTATTAGTAATGGTATTTTCTCCTACTTCTATAATACTTGCTTTATCATCTACACACTCGGTAATGGTATAACTTGGCACTTTACAAGTATTAGTATCCCCAACATTTTGGGTTACATTATTTTCCTTATTATAATTAGTTATTTCCGTTTTCGTATAAACAAAAATAACCATTTCATCACTAACTTTTTTACTTAAATTTATCCCATTTTGATAAGCATTAGAATTAAAACCACCAGCCAGTTTAACTACATCATTAACGATTGCTCCATCTAAAACTGCATAAACACCAGGATTTTTAATTGCTCCTTTAATATCAACATTTATATATTTAGGTGTCTCTTCTAATTTTTCTGGCTCTTCTTCTATTTCTTCAACATCTACACTATCTCCCATTGCTAAATTCATAGTTGGTTCTTCTGTATCTTCTTTTCTAATAAATTTAAAATAAGTTAAGCCTATACATATTATAATAAGAATAATTAAAATAATATCTTTTCCATGTTTTTTTAACACATCAAGTATATCTTGCATAATATTCCTCCTTTCCACATCCATCATAGCAAATATTTTTAATTCATGCAAAAAACAGATTTTTACTAATCTGTTCCCAATTTATTAAAATCTGTCTCCAATTTTAACAAATCTGCTACAGATTTATTAAAATCTACTTCCAATTTTTAATTTTTGTTTTTTTACTTTTTTTAAATAAAAGTGTAAAGAAAAGTAAAATAAACAAAAAACAAACACTAGCAATACTAGGAGCAATATATATAGGCATTTCTTTTTTTACTTCTAAACTTACTCCTTCATTATCTCCAAGAAAAACATTTTGCACTTCTGGTTCTTTATAAACTTCTAAATAATAACTCATAACTTCAAAATCATTATAAACACTTATTACTACTTCATTATTAGTATCATCCAAAACATTCCCAAATATAGATACTTTATAATCATCACTACAATCATACTTTAAATTTAAACTATCTTGTTTACTATCCACTACTACTGTATATATTGTATTTAAACTATCAAACTTTAAACTCATCTCTCCATTTAAAACTTCTAAACTATTAAGCATACTACCACCATTATTATAATAAACAAAAAACAAGGCAATATACAAAAAAGATAGGCCTAAGCCTATCAATATAAAGTAATAAAAATATAACCTGCCTTTAGATAAAGGTTTCGCACTAAAGGCAAGAAATACTAATCTGTAACTACGACATAGGGTTTATCTATAGTCCCTTCTCCTCCGGATTCAAATATTGTATTAGCCTTGAGATTAATTACTGGGCGCACACCAAGAGGAGCATTTACACCAGTATAGCTGAAACTTCCTTCAGTCACATAGGACACATAAGCATCACCACCATAGTCGCTCACGTAGGCCGGAGACATTGTCCAATATTTTTGGTTTGTATATAAATAATAACTTGAGTTATTAAACTGATTGTAGCCTCCTGCAAGTATTACTTCATCTGCTGTTATAAGTCCTATTGGATAATCCAACTTTCCATTTCCTTTATTTGAACCTTTTTTGGTAAACAAGTCTCTTTGATATGCTGCATCATTTACTGTTACACTTGTCTCTTGCGCTTCAGCAGTGGCGGCACTTACTCCACATTTTAAAGTCGGTATATGTTGTTGCCTACTTCTCCCATTTTTATATACTCTTCCCCACAGAGCATAACTTGTTGGGGATGTTCCGGTTCCTGTTCCATTATAACTTAAGTTTACTCCTGATACACTTTGTCTATCATTACAAAAGCCTGCATTTTGATCTATAAAATCTTCATACTCTATTAAATTATCTTCATACCAACTATTTACTGCTTCCGCTATCGTACTCGGGTTATTGCCATTATGTGTTTCAGCATAACTACTTGCACTTTGTGTTCCATAATAATATCCTACGTAAGTATTATCCTTAGCTTCGCTATTATACGCTACATTTGATTCAGCATTTGTTTCCGTTCCTGTGGTATCCGTACAATCGGCTCCATTACATTGAAATATCATTCTGATTGTTCCATCACCATTTATTCGGATTATCCGCCATCTCATATTAGCAAATTGGACCCAATTATTTGGTGCTTGTCCTCTAAAAAAATAGCTTGACCCATCATTATCTTCGGCTTTATATAATACATTTCCATTATCTCTTGTATCTGCCCCTGTTACGTTTAATACTCCATTTAAACCTGTAGAAAAACTTATTCCGGTTTCAGCAGTTGTAAAATCAGAAAATAAATTTGCTAAAATATCTTCCGCTGTTGGTGGTAATTTTTCAAAATAAAAATAACATTTCGTGCCTTTGGTATCTATGGTTACAGATATTTTATTTTCTTTATATTCAAAAATATCTGTAATTTTATTATTTATATCACTACCGATAGTACAATAACTTTTAGTATCGTCAAATGTATATCCTACCTCAGGTATTTTTTCAATAGGTATATCTTCAGTCCCATCCCCATCATTTTTATACATAGCAATTACATTCAAGTCCGCACTCTCATAATTTATTGTTCCACTGGCTAATTTCACACTATCGACGGATTTATATTTCGCATAACTAAATATTGTATTGATTATCATAATAAGTCCTACTCCCAGTATCAACCCACATAAAAGCCATTTATATTTACTACCACTATTCATATCTAACTTCTCATATTTCATTTTTATTACTTCCTTCCCTAAGTTATCCTTCATTTACTTATTTTTAAAATTAATCTATTATAACTATATAGTTATAAATAAATTATATAACCAATTGGTTATATAGTCAAGCAAAATATTATTTAATGTGTAAAAATTATTTTGAGGTAACAAATATGAAAATAGAAAGATTAAAAGAAATAAGAGAAGACAAAGATTTAAAACAAGAAGACATTGCTCAAATTTTAAAAATATCACAAGTTCAATATTCTCGTTATGAAACTGGAATTAGAGTTATTCCTATTTATCATTTAGCCAAACTAGCTCAATATTATGATACTTCCATTGACTATCTAATTGGCTTAACTGATGAAAGAAAACCCTATCCCAAAAGCATATTAAAATAAGCTAGCAAAACTGCTAGCTTTTATCTTATCTTTATTTTAAATTAATTTAATTAATATTTCATTCATTACATAAAGTTTTTTAGGATTAATATAAACTCTTCCCTCTTTAAAAATTAATTCCCCACTTTTAATTAACGGTTTAATTGGAAATATATTCTGCATATTTTCTTCATATTTATCATAAAACTCTTCTAAACTTATTCCTTCTAATTTTCGAAATCCTAAAATTAATTCATTTTCCATATTATCTACTTTTCCCATTAAAGCTTTGGAACTAATAAAATTACCTTTTAAATATTCTGTTAAACTCTTCGTATTTTCATATCTAATCGCGGCAACAAACCCGGAGGCTCCACATCCAAAGCCATAATATTCTTCATTATTCCAATAAGTTAAATTATGTCTTGATTTATAACCTTTCTTAGCAAAATTCGACACTTCGTAATGCTCATAACCCGCTTTTTTTAATATTTTACAAATAGTCTCATACATTTTTGCATCTCGCTCTTCTTCGATTGGTTCTATTTTATTTAAACCCACCAAAGTATTTTTTTCAATTATTAAACTATATGTACTAATATGTTCGGGTTTTAATTTTAAAAGTAATTTTAAATCTTTTTTTAAGACTTTTATTGTCTCTTTCGGTATCGCATACATTAAATCTAAATTTATATTTTTAAACCCAATTTTTCTTGCTAAATTTATTTTTTCTTTAACATCCTTAAATTCACAAGTCCGGTTCATAAATTTTAATTTCTCCGAATCAAAAGATTCAATTCCAATACTAAGTCTATTAACTCCTTGTTTATATAAAAATCTTAATTTATCTTCTTCTAAATCATTTATATTTCCCTCAAAAGTAAATTCTATCTCGCTACTTTTCTTAAATTTATTTATAATCTTAAATAAACTTTCTAATTCATCTATCTTTAATGAAGTAGGCGTTCCTCCCCCAATATATAAAGTTTCAATAACTTCTCCCATATAAGAATTATCGATTTCTTCTTCTAATTTTTGAAAATAAGCTTTAACCCATTCTTCATTATAAACTACTTTACAAAAATCACAATAAGAACAAATACTATTACAAAACGGAATATGAATATAGACTGCTTTTATCTTTTCCATCCCCTCACCTCTTTTTCATTATATATTTCTTGGATTCTTTCTAGTTGTTCTTTGGTTGCTACTCTTTTTATCGCTTTACTAATGGTGGTATGACTACAATTATATTCACTGGCAAGTTCTCTTAATGATAATCCTTGATTTAAGATCTTATCCATAATATCCAAAGCTTCATCATCTTTAATAACTATTTCTCTTTTACTTTTCATTCCGGCTTTTTTTCTAGCTTCTAATAACAGTTTTTCTTTTAAAAGTTTAATTTTTAAAGCTTCTTCTTTATTATAATAAGGACTATCCGGCTTAGATACTAATTCTAAAATTAAATTAACAGACTTTCTCGCTTTATGAAAATAAGCGGCCACTTCACTAATATTATGCCCCTCTAAAAAATACGCGATAACTTGTTTATTCTCATCCATGATTATTATTCCTCTCCACTTAAAACTGCTAAAAATGCTTCTTGAGGCACTTCAACCATTCCAATTGTTTTCATTTTCTTTTTTCCTTCTTTTTGTTTTTCTAACAATTTTCTCTTCCGAGAAACATCTCCCCCATAACATTTAGCTAAAACGTTTTTCCGCATTGCACTTATAGTTTCTCTAGCAATTACTTTCGCTCCAATACTAGCTTGAATTGGTAGTTCAAACATCTGTCTTGGAATTAATTCTTTTAATTTTTTTACAATTGCTCTTCCTCTTTGATAAGCAAAATCTTTATGGACAATTATGGATAAAGCATCGACAATATTTCCATTAAGTAAAATATCCATCTTAACTAAATCACTTTCCATATATCCCTTTATTTCATAATCAAAAGACGCATAACCTTTCGTATAACTTTTTAACTTATCAAAAAAATCATAAACTATCTCCGATAAAGGTATTTCATAATGAATATTAACTCTTGTTGTATCAATATATTCCATTGACTTATATATTCCTCTTTTATCTTGACAAAGTTCCATAATAGATCCAATATACTCACTAGGAACAATAATATTCGTATAAATAAATGGTTCTTTTATATAAGAAATTACTCCACGTTCGGGCATTTTATTAGGACTATCTATCATTAAAATATCCCCATTAGTTAAACCAACTTCATATATAACACTGGGACTCGTAGCAATTATCTCTAAATTAAATTCTCTTTCAATTCGCGTCATTATAACATCCATATGTAATAATCCTAAAAAACCAATTCGAAAACCAAAACCTAAAGCATCACTCGTCTCTGGTTCGATTGTTAACGCCGCATCATTAAGTTTTAATTTTTCTAAAGCTTCTTTAAGTTCTTCATATCTATTTGGCTCCACAGGAAATAACCCGGAGTAAACCATTGGTTTCATTGCTTGATAGCCTTTAATCGCCTCTTGGGCCGGATTTTCACTTAAAGTAATGGTATCTCCCACTTGTACCTTGGATATCTCTTTAATACTCGCACCAATAAAACCTACTTCCCCAGTTTTAAGTTCTTCTTTTTTTAATTCTTTCGGGGTATTAACTCCCAGTTCCACAATTTCAAAATCGGCATTGGTTGCCATCATGTGAATTTTATCTTTAACTTTTAATGTTCCACTTTCCACTTTAACTAACGCCACCACTCCCCGATAAGCATCATACCGGCTATCAAAGATTAAAGCTTTTACTTGGGAATCCTTACTTTCTTTGGGGGCTGGTACTCTTTTAATAATCTCTTCAATTAAAGTTGGTATTCCCTCACCCGTTTTCCCACTGCATAAAATAACTTCATCTTCCCGAAATCCAAATACATTTTTAAGTTCTTCTAATACTTTTGGAATATTCGCATTAGGTAAATCTATTTTATTAATAACTGGAATAATTGTTAAATCATTACTCATGGCTAAATACATATTGGCAATCGTCTGAGCTTCAATTCCTTGGGCTGCATCCACCACTAGTACTGCTCCTTCACAAGCTGCTAAACTTCTTGAAACTTCATATGAAAAATCGACATGTCCCGGGGTATCTATTAAATTTAAGTTATATTCTTCACCCTGATAATTGGTATGTAAAGCTACCGCATTAAGTTTAATGGTAATTCCCCGTTCTCTCTCTAAATCCATACTATCTAGTACTTGTTCTTTCATTTCTCTTTTATCTATTGCTCCCGTGTACTCTAATATCCGATCCGCTAAAGTACTTTTCCCATGATCAATATGTGCAATAATTGAAAAATTTCGAATATTTTTTGTTTCCATATCTAACACCGTCTATATTATACTAAAAAAAAAGAAAAGTTTAAAGCCTAAACCTTTTTGTTTCCTTTATCTTTCTTTTTCTCAATATTATCTATATTATGTTTCTTTTTTTGTTCTCGGTATTTTTTCATTAATTCAAATGAAGTATGATATTCTCTTTCAATATATGGAAAAGCTTTTAAAAGTCTAGTTGGAAAGGCTTTAAAATTATCCGATAATTCTTTTAATTTCTTTTCAAATATAATTGGTATTAAAGCAATCTTTTCATTTTTAAGTTCTTCCACAATAATAATTCTATTGCGAAGATTATAAGCAATAATAACTGAATATATAATATCCATCCCTAAAATAATAGCACTCACTATCGATACAATTACCCAAAATTTAAAACTAAAAGCTTTAAATAACATGGTTAAAAGTGGTAATACAAAATAGACAATTAATATTGCTAAAACTCCAAATGCTAAAGAATTACGCAAACATATTCTTCCATTCAAATTATATTTTCGGTCACTATAATCCCACCATTTATTATGAAATATTTTCTCTAATACAAACGATGTAAAATACTCTAACGCGGAAGTAATAAGTACTCCAAAAACAAATACTACCACTGGATCATCATAATATCTTAACAAACAAAATAAAATAAGTAACGCCCCTATTCCATATATAGGAATAATTGGTCCACTTAAAAACCCTCTATTAACTATTTTTCTACTTCCAATAAATATCCATAACACTTCTAAGAAATATCCCACCAAGGAACATATAATAAATATTAAATAACTATAAACTATGATTTCTTTCATATTAACCTCTACTTAATTATATCAAATTTTTTTAAAAAAACCACCCTTTTGGCATATATTGCTTCCCCTAAACATATAATCTCAATAAAGAAAGGTAAATTTATATGATTAATAAACAAAATTTATGGTTTATCACTCTTTTTTCTCTCATCATGGTTTTAAGTATTTATTATTTAACTATCACCGATGATACCTTATCAAACTTAAATATTGACTCCAGCGAAACGGAAGCAAGCGAAGTTGTAGTTAGTGAAAATGATACGATTGTTGCTTTAAAAGTAGCTAGTGAAGAAGAACTAGTTGCTAAAATTAATGAGCTAGAAGATATTTTATTAAATAATTCTTCTTCCATCGCCGAAAAAAATAAAGCTTACGAAGATCTTCAAGAAATAAACAAAAATGAAGCTTCGAAAGAAACTATTGAAAAGAAAATTAAAGAAGAGTTTAAATTAGATAGTTATGTTGCAATTAATGGTAACAATATCACTATTACAATTGCTTCTATTAAACATGATAATGCTCTTGCTAATTCTATTATGAGGAGTGTTCAAAGTTTATTCTCGGATAATAAATATATTACTATTAAATTTGGTTAAATAGGCCCTTTATTTAACCTTTTTCATGTGTAACTCATAAAATAAAGTATAAAAGTATAGATATGAAAGGAAAGATACACATGAAAAGAAGCATTTTAACTAAAAGAGAACATGAAATATTTACTCTGCTTATTCAAAATAAAAGTACTAAGGATATAGCAAGCCTTCTAAACATTAGTGAAAAGACTGTGCGAAACCATATATCAAATGCCATGCAAAAACTTGAAGTAAAAGGCAGAGCTGGGGCTGTAGTAGAACTCTTAAAGTTAGGTGAAATTGTTTTATAATCTCCATTTTGGAGATTTTTTTCATATTTAAAAAATATCCCTAATATATATTAAATAGGTGATCTTATGCTAAAAAAATCCGCGATCCGGAGAATCATGACTTCTACTTTAGCTCTAATAATTGTTGCTCTTATTTGTTTATTCCCGAAAACTAGTCTTACTCCCCCAATTAAAAGTACCACTAGTTATGAAACTATTGCTGTTGCTCCTATTTATTTGCTAAATAAAGACGCTTATGTTATCCGTTCTACTATTCCTTTAAATAGTGCTGACCCTCTTGCCAAAATACAAGAATTAATCTCCGCTTTAACTATCGGTAGTGATAAAAATGATTACATTCTAAAAAACTTTAAACCCATTATTCCTGAAAATACTAAACTTTTAGATTTATCTTTAAAAGATGGTTTATTAAAACTTAATTTTTCCCAAAATTTCTTAAATGTTTCTGCTCCCAATGAAGAAAAATTAATTGAAGCTTTAGTCTATACTCTAACTGAAATTAATGAAGTAAAAGAAATTATGATTTTTATAGAAAATACTAAATTAGATAAACTACCCCAAAGTAAAATAAATTTACCTCTTACTCTTACACGAGATTTTGGTATCAATAAAATTTATGATTTAACTAATCTCAAAGATACTTCAAAAACTACCATTTATTATATTGGTAAAGAAGATAATGTATCTTATTATATTCCGGTTACTAAAATAACCAATAATCCCAATAATAAAATTAAAATAATTATTGAAGAATTAAAAAGTAGTCCTATTTATGAAACCAATCTCATGAGTTATTTAGCTAGTTCTGTCGAATTATTAGATTATGAACAATTAGAAAATGAAATATCTCTTAGTTTTAATAATGCGATATTAAGTGATTTAGACGAAAAAAACATCTTAGAAGAAGTAAAATATTCTATTGCTCTATCTCTTAAAGATACTTATAATGTCGAAAATATAACCTTTAAAGTAAACGATCAAATAATTACGACCTTTAATGCTTAACCAAAGCATTAATTTTTTATTAACATATATTATGTATAAAATACTTTTTAAAGCCCATAATAATGTTAGAAAAGACTTGCAAAATTATTCAAAATAAGATATAATGTTAAACGTCCAGTAGTTATGACTCCGTAGCTCAGCTGGATAGAGCAATCGCCTTCTAAGCGATCGGTCGAG
>CANQBY010000005.1 GCA_947589695.1 uncultured Bacilli bacterium | reverse complement strand
AATTTCTTATTCTTATTTTTCATTATTACTCTGCTCCTTCCACAATATATGGATTATCTATTGTTCCTTTTTTATCTTTTTGATTAGTAATTAATTTAGCATTAGCTTTAAGATTTATCACTGGACGGATACCACGAGGATAGTGCACGTAGTTATAGCCAAAGCTACCACTATCAGTCACATTGAACACGCGAGCATAACCGTCATTAATATTAAAGCTATATGGAGACATTGTCCAATAGTACTGATTAGTATATAACCAATAACCCTCATTATCTTTTCCTGCATATCCGCCGGCAAACATTACTTCATCCATCGTTATTAAACCTACTGGATAGGTTAACGCTTTATTTCCTCCTTCGCTTCCTATTGTGGTATATAAATCTTGCTCTTTTTGCTTACAATTAAATGTTGGTTCTTGCGTACCATCATAACCTGTTCCAGTTAATGTCAATACTCTATGGGCTGGTCCATAAGCTGAAGCTTGTTTTCCATACCCCGCTCCTGGATAACTGCTATATCCAACGACTAACTCTCTATCTCCACAAAATCCTGTTTCGTCATCTAATTCATCTCGATATTGTTCAGCTATTCCACTTGTACCCGTGTACCACGTTTCAATTGTTTGTAAAATTGTACTCTTGGTTGAAGAACTATCAACTTTATGAGCTCCTTCATAACTACTTGAAGCTACGCCTGTTGCACCTACATACATGAATCCCACATATTTATTATCGTCATCCTTCGTGTTAAAAACTACATAAGTTCCATTATTGATTGCTGTTCCTGTATCAGTTTCTTCGGCACTAGTATCTCCTGAATAAATTAGCCTAACTGTTCCATTTCCATTTATGCGAATTATCCGCCAATAATGTCCTGCAAATTTTACCCAGTTATTATCTACTGCTCCTCGATAATAGTAAGTTGCTCCATCATTATCGGTACTTGAACATATAAGTTTATTTGTTCCTTCTATATCAGTTACAGTTGCTATTCCTTGGTCGTCTACTACTGGGCATCCTTCTTTTGATATAGTTAAGCCTAATTCTTCTAATTTCTTTGATGATTTTCCTCTATCAAAGTAAAGAAAACAACTAGTATTCTTTTTGGTTATGCTTAATCTTAAAGATTTTGTTTCTTTATCCCATGTTGGTGTTGCTCCATTGTTACACTGACTTTTTTCTTGATTAAATTCATACCCTGTTGGTAGTTCTTCTGCATTTTTATATGATCCATCATCTTGTTCTAACATAAAGGCAATAGTATTTCCTTTTTTAGTTAGTTTTTCTACTGTTTGATAAGTACTATTACTTTTTATATAACATATAAAACTAATACTCATTAATATTACAATTATACTTAATAATTTTATTACTTTTTTCAATATTATCACTCTCTATCATAGAAATTCCTAGTTTATAAATAAATTATAGTATGATAAATGTCAAAAGTCAATAAAAATGTCAGCATTTTATTCCTTTTAGTTTTTTAAAAAATTTATATGAGACAATATATATGGTGAAATATAATGATATATAGTGAAAAATTAAAATATCTACGAGAAGAAAAAGAACTAACTCAATATGAAGTCTCCAATTTATTAAATTTAAACAAAAGAGTATATGGACAATATGAACGAGAATATATAACTATCCCTTTAAAACATCTAATAACTTTATGTCATTTCTTTGATGTATCTTTAGATTATATTTTTGATTTTACCGATCTCAAAAAATATCCTAAATATAATAAAAATATTGATAATGTTAAAATTATCAATCGTTTGAAAGAATTTCGGAAAGACAATAATCTAACTCAAGAAGAACTGGCTAACCAATTAAATGTTGCTCGTACTATTATTGTTGAATATGAAAAAGGAAAATATTTAATTTCCCTTCATGCTTTATATACTATTTGTAAAACTTATCATTATTCTGCTGATTATCTCTTAGGTTTTATTGATAAACCCAAATATTTAAAATAATTATTTAAAGAATAAATCATTTAAAGCTTCACTTATAATATTACTAGTTAAATCTACTATTCCTCCAACATTTGGAGTTGTATATAAATATTTATCTTTTTCCATTACTAAAGGTACACCTATAGCAATAACCGGTATATTAAAAGTTTTGGCATCTATTTTTTTATTATCTTTAATCGCACTTCCCGGGATTATTCCCGTATTATTAATTTCAATACAATTATTTAAAAACATATTATTATTAGTTGCTAAAGTATCTATCATAATTATAACTGTCGGTTTTAATTTTTTTACTACCATTTCAATTAAACTAAAAGAACTTATTCCTGTTTTTTCTGTTACTTCCGGATTAAATAATGCTACTTTAGGTAAATTAAGAAAATCGGTAAAATGATTAGTGGCCATTACTTTATTCGTGGTTTTAACTCCCAAACTATCACACATCACATTAGAATTACCTAACCCAATAATTAAAGGTTTCGCCGGATTCATGTCTTTAAAAAATACTTTTAGAATTTTTATTAATTCTTTTTTTATATTTTTAAAACATTTATTTAAAGTTAAATAATCAAAATTAATTACAAAATAATCCCCTTTTATTCTTTTTAATTTTTTCTCATTTTCTCTTGTTACTTTAAAATGTATTACTTTATAATCTTTATATTTTATTTCATCCAACTTCATTAAATTATCTTGAATAATTTGTGATGCATCCATAAAAACCTTTTTCATAACTTCACCACTTATATTATTCCAAAATAATTCTTAAATATACTTATCTCTTCTCTTCTAATTCCATTTCTATATACATTGCATCTTTATAATTTCTAAACAATTCTTCAATATTTATTTTCGGATTTATATCTATAAATTCATTAAGTTTATTAAACATTAATATCCGATATTGTATATTTGTTACTTTTCTTAAATGATATTGATATTCAATAACATTAAACATATCTTCATAAACTTCTTTTTTCTCTCTACTTAAATCAAACCATTCTCTTTTAAGTCTCTCATTTTCTAAAAACTCTAAAATTTCTTTAACTTTAACATTCTTAAATAATCTTATATCTTTAATAACTCCTTTACTTAGCCATGCTCGGTAATGAATTAGTACCAAATTCCAATCTTTTTTAGCTCTCGCTTTATCTCTTTCCTCTAAATATTCCCCTCTAATATATCGTTCCATAGCCATTCTTTGATAACTATTAAAAGAATTTAAGAAACGTTCAATTATTTTTCTATCTTGAAAACCATTATTATTAGGTATTATATCATAAACCGTACTATCTTTACTAATATTTAGATCTACTTCTAAAAGCCTATTATATTGTTCTTTTATCATATTAATTTTTTCTAAAGCTCTTCTTTTTTCTTCTTCACTTAAACTAATATCTTTTAAATAATATCTTCTAATTAACCCTTGTATATCTGTTGGAAAATTTCTAATTAATATTTCAATTATTTGTTCTTTATCAACCTTCGTAATATTATCTTTATTTAGAAAATAATCATAAAATGCTTCTTTACCTACTTCTGGTAATATTCCATTTTCTAACCATATATTATAAATATTTATTAAATTCATAATCTTACCTTTTATTAAATCTCTATCTCTTTGATTATATAATTCATCTTTTACAAAAGCCAAAACTAATCTTCGTTCTTTAGGATTTAAAATAAGCATTAAATAATCTACTATTTCTTTCTTTTTTTCCAAACTTACATTTTTACTAACCGGAAAATAATTATAAAGCGCGTTATTATCTTTCTTTTCTTCTATTGGTAATACTTTTTCTTTTTTTACTGTTTTTTTAACTTTTACTTTATTATCTTCTTTTTTCTTCTCACAATAACTAACTGAAGGTAAAAAGCTATAAATAAAGCTTAAATCTTTAAAAGTTGTACTTTCATACACTTTTAGATCATCTTTTAGTTTTCGAAGTTCTTCTAAAGAAAAATTATATATTACTATTTTAAGCGAAGCTTCTTCCACTTTAATATTAATACTTTCAAATATTTTCTCTATTTTATTTATTATATTTTGATTTTTAAGTAAAAATCTAATTTTTTCAATTATCTTTTCTTTATTATCAATATCTCTCTTTAAATGACTTTCATCATAATTAATATATTTTGCAATTTCTCTAAATATAATAATCGTCTCTTTTAAATCTAACTCTTGAGGTTTTAAAGCAATAAAATAATCATATTTTCCTTCACAAAGTTTAATAATTTCGGCATTACTTAAATTATCTATTCCTAAATTTTTAATTAATGTTTTAAAAACCGAAGAATTATTTCTTAATTTTTGAATTAAAACTTCATCTAATCTTATATATCTCACAAATAATTCTTTATATAAATTTTTTAATATCTCCCAATAATTTTTACTTATTCTTTTAAGTTTAATTAAAAAATTATTTAATAACCGCATATCATCTTTATTATAATTTTCCTTAAAATAATCAAACATTTCTTTATTTAACACCATTGTTATATAATAAGTAAAATTATCAGTTTTTAAAGCTAAATTTACAGATTTATCAAATATTTTAATCCAACTTTCTTTTTTTAACCCATAATAATCATAACTAATTAAATAACTATTAAATAATTCTAATAAAAATTCTTCAGATTCTTCATTAACTAATCCTCTTTTAATCAAACCATCTACATATTCTTGCATATTTTTCTCCTTTCTGCCTCTTCTAGATTTACTTTAATATATTCCTCTAATATTGTTTCTAATGCTGTATTTTCGACTTCTAACATTCTCATGTTTTCTTTTAAAAACTTTAAATAATCTTTTCTTTTATATCCTAATTCTCGGTATTTAGTTTCTATTAATTTCATTTTTATTGTTAAATAATCTATTTTATCTTTTTTAAGCTTTTTAAATTCTTCTATTAAAAACTTCTTATCAAATCCTATTAACTCTAAAACATCTAATAAATAGTATTCGCCTGGTAAAAGTCCTATTTCTTTCCAAATTCTATATTCTTCTTTAATTATTTCTATTATTTTTTTAGCTATTACTCCCTCATTCGTATCACTTCTAAAATAGCCATACAAATAATCTTTCACAATTTTTTGTTTATAAATAGGAAAATTTTGTAATAATGTTACGACAATTTCTTTTTTTAATCTTGCATCAATTTCGTAATCTGGAATAAAATCTAATTCTAATGTTTTATCAAAATCTAATAATTCTAAAGATGCAATATAATTATTAAAAGCCTCTTTTATCCCTTCTAAATCTCTTTTGGCAATTTTTGCTTCATGCGACCTTCTTGATAATGTAAAATCTAAATACTTTTTAATATTTTCTATTCTTTCCTTATCTAACCTTGAAAGTTCCCTATCAATAAACTCTTCTTTCGCCTGCATATTAATTGTTTTATCCATAAAATAATCATAACGATCTTCCCACTTTATTCCTTTAGTTTTAGGTTTTTCATCTATTTTATCCCCATCTAAATCTTCTTTTATTTTATTTAAAAAACAATAATCTTTTTCTACGGCGAGAGTTTTATAAGCCTTAATTATATATTCTAATTCTTTTAAAGAATAATTAACCATCAATTTATCAAAATCTGTTCTTTTTATTAAACCTATTTTTTCCTTAAATAAATTATATATTTTATCTAAAGTATCTTCTTCTCTTAACATAATTTTAATTTTCATTAAGTTTTTGTTACTGCGAACATTACCTCTTATGTCAATTTTTTCTTTAAGTAAACTATCCCAATAATTAAATTCTTTCATTGTCTCTTCTAAATTTTTACTTTTCGGTTTAATAAATATATATATTTCATATTCACCATATATTACTTTTTCATAATTTTGATAATTAAAATTAGCAATTCCAAGTTTATTTACCATAACTTTAAAATTATCACTCGCCTCTTTTAACAAATTATAATTATTTTCCCCTAAACTTAAATTAAAACTTCTTAATTCTTTTTCTATCCATCTTCCCGCCTCAATATAAGTTTTTGCTTCTTTTATTCCTTTTAATACTAAGTTATTTAAAAATGTTAAATCTTGAGTCTCTACCTTTTTGGCTACAAATCTTGTTATTTTATCCTGCATGTCATTTTTAAAATTACTCTTAAATGGTATCAAACAAATTGTTTTCTCAACACTTTTTATAATCAACTTTTCCCAAACTTCTTTTTTTAATCCAAAATAATCATACCTTTTTCTATAATTATCTAATTCTTTTTCTAAATAATAGACAATATCTTCTAAAGCTTGTTTGGTATTTACTTTATTTCTTAGTATTTTCTCTAAATAATCCCTCATAAAAACACCCCGATTTGGTTAGATTACTATTTTACCACATCTAAAAAAAATGTCAACTATCCCTAAAAAAGCTAAAATCCTCTTAAATATCAATATTTATGCTTAAAAAACTTGCATTATTTAAAGTTTTTTGATAGAATTGATACTGAAATCAAGGAAGGAGTGTTCCCATGGCCAATATTAAAAGTTCAAAAAAAGCCATTAAAGTAATAGCCAAAAAAACGGAAAACAACCATGAACTTAAAGCTAGAGTTAAAAATTTAATTAAAGAAACTGAAAAAGCAATTGCCAGTGGTAATCTTGAGGAATCTAATACTTTATATAAAGATGTACAAAAGAATTTAGATCAAGCTACAAGTAAAGGTCTAGTTAAAAAGAATACTGCTGATAGACAAAAAAGCCGTTTATCAAATAAAATTAAAAATATGAAGTAACATTTCTTGTGAACTTCTTTTTTTTTTGCTATACTTTAATTAGGTGTTAGATATGAAAAAAATTATTATTCCTTTATTATGTGCTTGTAGTATTCTTTTAGTTTTATTAAACATTGATTCTCTTTGTAATAAGATTATTAATTTATTAAATCATCCTAGTTTTGTCAAAATTTCTCTTACTAATCCTTATTATAAAGATTACAATTATAATTTTGTTAGCAATACAACGGACTTTACTCCTTATGGTAAACAAGATTTATTAAATATTTATTATACGGTGGTTAATTCTAAAAATGAAAACTTTACCTTTTATTGTCCTAAAGTTTATCAAGATTGTCTTACCGATATTAACACTATTAGTAATGACGCGAATTTATTAACTCACTTAAATAATTTTGTTCACCCCTTTAATTCTTTTACGAGTATTAATACGAGTATTAGTGATTCTGGCGAAATTGCTCTTAAAATAAACTATATGTATTCAGATGCTGAAATAGAAAAAATTAATACCGAAATAGCAAGTATTCTTCCAGATCTTTTAGAAGAAGCTGAAAATCTCCAAGATACCGACCAAACCGATAACTTTAGTCTTGATTATAATAAAATTAAAGTAGTTCATGATTATATTATTAATAATACCAAATATGATTTAGATAACAATAAAGAAAATAAAAGTTTTAATGCTTATGGCGCTTTATTTAATCATTTAGCTACTTGTAATGGTTATACAGATTTAATGGCTATCTTCTTAACTAATATGGGTTATGAAAATATTAAAGTAGCCACCACCGGTAATAATAATTCCGAAGGTCATGTTTGGAATGCTGTTAAAATAAATGATGAATGGTTACATTTAGACTTAACTTGGGATGATCCTGTTAGTAGTGATAATAAAGATTATCTATATCATAAATATTTCTTAATCAATACTGAGGAATTAATCACCGCCGATAGTAATATTACTAGTAATGAACACAATTTTGATTATTCAATTTATCCCGAATTAAAAAACTCTTAAATTCCTAAGAGTTCTTTTTTTAACTTAAAATCCATGGCCGGAAGAGCCTCCTCCTCCGAATCCTCCACCGGATGAGAAACCGCCTCCGAATCCTCCTCCACTTGAAGAACTAGAATGCGTATTCGCATAATTAGCCGCTTGTCTATTATAAGCACTAGATAAAGCATTATTTACACTGGAACTTAAAGTATTTCCTAAATCAAAATAAATATAGGAAGGTATATAAATATCACTAGCCATACTGGTATCTATTTCTTTAATTCTTACATTCATGCTTTTTTGCACTTTATCGGCCAGACCAAATACTGTCGCATAAACTAAATATCTTTCCCATAAAACAATCTCTGGTAATTCTTTTAATTCAAAAGACCCAAAATCATCTAAGAAATTTTTAAAAGCTTTCCATTTATCATAATGTAAACTTCCCTTTGCTGTTTTCTTATATAAAACAATTGTAAATATCATAAAGATAAATCCTGCGATCATTAATAGAGAAGTTAAAGGAAAATCCACCCCATTACTAGCTCCATAAGTAAATACTAAACTGCATAAAATCATGACTACGACTCCGATAACTTTAGGCACCCCAGAAGTTTCATAAAATTTCTCTGCAACACCTTTTTGAATTATATCATTTTTCCATTTTGTATAACTGTTAATGAATGTTGAGCAGGTCTTTGTTCCACTGGCATAATTCTTTAAATCTAAGGTTGAAAAGATTTTTTGCTCGTTTGCATTTTTGGCACCTTTTCCTACTTTATCAAATAAAAAATCTATTAGTATTTGTTCACTATCATTTATGTTTAGAGTATTATCTAATATAAATAAATATTGTTTTTTCTTACTATTACTTGAGGCTATTTCTTCTACTTTAATATTTTTCTTATAAACTAAATTCATGATGGAAGCACTCATGGCATTCGGAGTAATCTTTCGGTTCATTAAATAATCGATTACTTCTACATTATAATCATCAATAAATTCTCGATTATATTTCGAATAATAACCGGATTTAGGACTTTTACCATATTTAAAGTATATGCCTATTCCCCCACCAATCATTATTACATATAAAGAGATTGTTAAGGCAATCGTGGTATTTCTTTTCTTTTTTAAAGTCTCTCTTAATTGATTAGCCACTCTTGCTCTTTCTTCTTCTACTTCTAAAATATCTTCTAAAGTCTCATTACTTGTTTTAATATTACTTTTATCTGTTATTAAGTCTCCATCAAAAGTCAATCTAATATCTAAAACGGCATTTTTATCCATATAAGAAATGGTCGCGATTACTCCATCATTACTCGCATTTTTATTTATTTCTCCCGATAAATCACCATGAGCCCAAAGTCTAAAATAATTAGAATTATCAGCCGCCGGTAACAAAACTTTTATTTGCACATCATTTATATCATCATATCCATTCGGAGTAATAAAATTCCAATAAAGTTCCGCAAAATCTTGATGCATAACTACTACCCTATTTAACTTATAAGTTATTAAAAACGCTACTTTTTGATTATGGGCGGGATAATAAAGCCGATAAGTATTTCCATAATATCCCCTGTTTGTGGTATATTTTGCTTTATCGCCATTCGTCGCATACGAAACTTCTGTAAAATCCTCAAAATCTTGGTCGTTCATCGCCTCAAAACTAACTTTATTTACATATTTTGCTTTAATATCTATTAATTCTAAACCCGAAGCGTCATAAATATAACTACTATCATTAACTAAACTATTCCCATACTCTAAAGTTTTTTCATAACCATTAAAAGTTCCATCCATCACAATTAATTCGGTTACTTTTAAATCTCCATTTGTTAAAATCTGTGCTTCTATTAATTGATTAGCAATTTTATAATTAGCAGCTTTAACTGAAAAAGGAAATATTAATAATAAAAATATCGTATATATAATTTTTTTCATAACTCACCTTATTCAAAAAAGGCTTATCTCTAAGCCTTAAAATTTAACTTGAACATTTTGTCTTTCTGTTTCATTCGCTTGAAAGAAAGTTTCTTTGTTAAATTTAAAAATACTTGCTACAATATTAGATGGAACTGTCTCCACTTTATTATTATATTGCATTACAATATCATTATAAAATTGTCTTGACATAGCCACTTTATTTTCCGTCTCATTAAGCTCACTTTGTAATTCTAAAAAGTTAGTATTAGCTTTTAAATCTGGATAACTTTCCGCTAAAGCAAATAATTTACTTACTGCTTTTGTAAGCTCTCCATCTGCTTTCATTTGATCTTCTGGTAAAGTTGCACTTAAATAAGTATTCCTTGCTTTTACGACATTTTCTAAGGTTTCACTTTCATGTTTAGTATAACCTTTAACTGTTTCTACTAAATTAGGAATTAAATCAAATCTTCTTTTTAATTGCACATCAATTTGACTCCAGGCATCTCTAACTCTATTTCTTAAAGTTACTAAAGAGTTATAAGTACCCATTACCCATAATACTAATAAAACAACTATTGCTATAACTACAATCAAAATAATCATTCCTGTACTCATATTATATCCTCCTTATATAATTATATTATCACAAACCTTAAGTTAACTCAAGTAATTAACTAAAATTTATTAAACTGATTGTAATACTTCTACTTCTTTAATTTTATTATCTAAAATTGAATATAAATATAAACTTATTTTTTTATCACTAATACTTCTTATATATTTATAATAAACATTTAATTGTTTAATATATTCTTCATCTTCAATATTTTTTAATTTATAATCAATTATTTTAAATTCATCTTCATATTCTAATAATAAATCTATAATTCCATGATATTCTGTATCTTCTTCCTGTAAAATAAACTCTAATTCTTTATATATATTGGCTTTTTCTAAATCAAATAATTCTCGTAAATTTTTAATATGTTTATTATTATCTCCTTTTAAATCAGCTAATTCTAACATTTCATGCATCTTTGTTCCATATTCTAAAGTCTCTTCCTCTTTTTTAGTTAAAACTCTTTTAATTATCTTAGAAGCATGTTTTTGTTCTATAACTTTAAAATCTATTTTATTTTCTCTAAATTCTATTTTAGTACTATTCTTATCTACCAATTTATTTTCTAATCGCGTATATTCATAATCTCTAGTTATATTTAAACTCTTTAAATCTATATTTTTTACATACTTTCCTAAATTAATTATAATTGATCCCATAATATCATGAAAAGATCGATATTTATACCCAACTTCTTTACTGATAGCTCCTTTTTGAAAACTCTCCTTTTTAAAAGTTGGTACCACCATAATCATTTTTTCTTGGGCTCTTGTTAAAGCTACATATAAAAGTCTAATTTTTTCTGATATTTCTTCTTTTAAAAATAAAGCCTTAACTAACTCTTTTGTAAACAATGTTCCAATTCCTTCTTGATAAAAAGGTGTAATTATTCCATACTTTTTACTAAACATAAACCTATCATTAAGATCTTTAATATTAAAACCATCTTTATATCCCGCATAATAACAAATTGGAAATTGTAACCCTTTTGATTTATGAATATTCATAATTTTCACACAATTTAAAGCTGATTTTGCTTCTTTATATCTTATTTCAAATTTATTATTTAAAATATCTTCTAAATAATCTTTAAAATCTTTAATTGTAAATCCTAAATCTTCCATATTTAAAATCAAATCTCTTAAAGCATCCAATCTCATTAAAGCATTTGTTATATCTCCTACTCTAATTAAATTCTCATAAAACTGAAAATCTTTTATAATTACATCATAAAGCATTCCCGGAGTCATATTATCAATTTCTAAAGCTATTTTAAAACATTTTTGATAAATAAGACTCTCAAAATAAGTATTCGTATTTACATAATTAAATATTAGAGCATCCTCTAAATTTCCGACAAAACTCCGAGCAATACTCACAAAATAATATCGCATCAAAGTATCATACTCTTTATTCTTTATTTTTAAAATTAAGCCTATAATACTTTTAATAATTAATATATCATTAGCCATTGTAAGGTTATCATCTTTATATACTTCCATTGGTATATTTAAATATTCAAATATTTTTTTATAAGTAGCCATTTTTGTATTTCTATCTAAAATAATACAAAAATCACTATATTTAACATCTCTATTTTTCTTTAATTTAAAATCATAAACTTGATATTTTTCTTTAATTTTTTCTTTAATATCTTTCGCTATACTAAAAGCTTCTATTTCTAAATCTGTATATTTTTTTTCATAATTATCATATTTTAATATTTCTAAATTATTATCATAAGTATTATTTCCTAAATTAATATAATCTAAATTACCATAAACCATTTCATGATTATTTTGATAATTTACACTTCCTACTTCTTCCGTCATAATTAAATCAAATATTTCATTGATATTATTAAGAACTTCTTCTCTTGATCGAAAATTCTTTAATAAATCAATTTTTTGACCATTTATATTCTTCGCATAATTATCATATTTTTCTTTAAATATATTAGGATTAGCATTTCTAAAACGATAAATAGATTGCTTTATATCTCCCACCATATAAACATTATTATTTTCAATGTAAGATATAAATATTTCTTGTAAATCATTTGTATCTTGGTACTCATCAATTAATATTTCATTATAATAATTTTTTAATTCTTCTCTAATATCTTCATGATCTTTTACTATTTCTATTGCCATATTAGCAATATCTAAAAATTCAAAAGCTTCATTTTTAAATTTATATTCTTTAAGTAAACTATCTAATCTATTTATAATTTTAATAATTGCTCGTCCATAAACTTCTGTACTTTTATATTGTTTTTTTAATTCTTCCATACTATATAAAGTTAAACTTTGTATTTCTTCGGCAATTCTTTTTAAATTATCTTTAATTTCTAAAGCTTCTTCCGGAATATTTCGAAATTGGACTTTTTCTAAATCTTTTACTCTTACTAAAGCATCATAACTTTTAGGTTTAGTAAGTTTAGAATACACATCATATACTTTCGTATATAATTTTTCATCTAATAACCCTTCTAAAGCACTCAAATCATTTTCTAATTCTTCACATTTATCTTTAATATACGCAAAATACTCTTGTAATAATTTATCTATATAACTATCACTATAGAAATTAGCTATATAACTATCTAAATATTCTTTTTTATCATATTTTAAATCTAAACCCTTTTTTATTTTTAAAATATATTCTTTTATTTCGGTATCATCTTTCGCAGTAAAATCATTAATAAGCTTTAAAAAATCAGGATCTTTACTTTCATATAAATCATTAAATATTATTTCTAAAAATTCTTTCTTTTTTATTTCCATAATCGAAGCATCAATTATTGCTATATTTTTACTTACATTAAGTAAATAATGATATTTTCTAACAACCGCTAAGGCATAAGCATCAAAGGTTGTAATATAAGCCGTATCAATATATTCTAAATCTTTATCTCTTTTTTGTTCTTCTAATAATTCTCTTATTCGGCTTTTCATTTCTAATGCTGCTTCATTGGTAAATGTTAATACTAATATTTTTCTAATATCAATTCCATCCATTACTTTTCGAAGTACTCTTTTCGATAAAACCGCTGTTTTCCCGGAGCCCGCTCCCGCGGAAACAATTATATTACTTCCCTCAAGATAAACTGCCTTCTTCTGTTCCTCCGTCAAATTCATCATCTTCACCTCCGATTCTTACTTCATCTTTTTTACTAACATAACAAATATCCCTAAATTTACAATACATACAAGAAATATTATTTTTTCCTAATACTTTGGGATTAATAACAAAATTAGCATCAATAATATTATCGACACAATCATTAATCTTTTCTTCAACTTTTACTGTTAAATCTTCCATTTCACCATTACTAAGTACCTTCGCATTTTTACTCAAACTTCCATCCTTGTTATATTTAACATCTTTAAGAATTTTGCCACTTAAATAATTATCATCAATTAATTCTAATATGTTAGTATCCCTATTAGAATATCCCTGCAATCTTAAATTATCAATTGCCATCTCTTCTTTTGTTTTTTTACTTATTTTAGCTACTCCATTTAAAACTTTTTGTATATAAAAGCCTCCAATTATTGCCTCTTTAAATTTATCAGATTTTTTGAGTAAATACAAATATATTGGTAATTGTAAATTAAGCCCATATTCCAAATTATCTAATTTAACTTTGGCTTCTCCTGTTTTATAATCAACAACTGCGATTACTTTGCTTTTCTTAAAAGTTGTATACATAACTTTATCTATTAATCCTTTAAAAGTTACTTTAACATCTTTTCTATCTTGATATACATATAATTCTTCCTCAAATAAATAATTAGTTAATTTACTATGCTTTTCTTGCATCTTTAAAATATTTATAACTTCTTGTAATTCCCGACTTAATTTCTCTAAATAAAAAAGTTCTTTAGCCCCTAATTTATAATCTTTTTCTTTTACAAACAACATTATCTCTGCTTCAATATTAATATCTCTTTTTAATGCTAATTCTAAAATATGATGACTAATGGTTCCTATAATTGCTTTAAAGTTTTCTTCATAAATATCAATTTTAAGAACTTTACTTAAATAATACCTAAAACTACACTCATTATACATTTCCATATTTGTATAAGCAAGTACTATTCCTTTATCTAAACTTGCAATATATTTATCTTTATTTATCCCTGTAAACATATTATCATATTCCCGATATTTAATATTTAAATTATTTTGATAAATCCCCATTTCTTCATCTATAATATTAAATTTATATAAATTATCTAAACATTTCGCATATTCTAATTTTGAATTTAAAATCGCATAAGATTTTGTAATATCTTGCTTAATTTTTTTAACTTCCATTCCCATTTCTTTAATTAATAAAGATGGATAACACTTCCCACTTCGGCTACTAAGCCTATAACTAATAGTCAAATTTTTTATTTTTTCTAAGCTTTCTATTGTATTTAATTTTTCTATTTTATTTTCTTCTATACTTGTATCTATTCCTAATTCATCTTTAATTGTATCCCTTAAATAATCTTCATCTTTAATTACTTTTGGTATATTATTTAAATTAAATCCCAATAAAAACACATAATCTTGGCTCGTAAAATAATCATTTAAATTTCTTTTTTCTACTGCTTTATCATATATTTTACCTTTTATCTTTGTTTGTTTTAAATCGTTTATAATAAATTCTTTTCTAATTTCCTTATCTTTAACTAAAACAGATTTATTAATAATTGTTATTAAATCATTAATATTTTCATATTTATCTTTAAGTTGTAAAATATTATCTTCAATTTCTAAATTATTATAATTATTTAAAAATTCTTGAGCTACCATTGTACTATAAAAAGATCCATTATCTTCTAAATTAAGAGGTATATTAAATATCTGAAAATATCTTTTTACTACACTGATATACTCATCACTCATAATTAATTTTATTTTATTTATCAAAACTTTTTGTTCTAATAACTCACTTATTTTCGAAACCACAAATTCTACTTCTTTATTTATATCTTCTGCTTCATAAACAACATGTTTATATTGATTTATTACCTCATTTTTTATTTCATAATCTACACCCAAATTATCTAAAATTATTTGTTCTTTTTTCTTTAATATTTTATAACCATAAACAATAACTTTCTTCTTTAAAATATAATCTTTAAATAAACTATTCTTAATTAATAAATTATTTTCTTCTAATTCTTTTTTTAAATTAATTAAAAATTTAACTTTTTCATCATCTATTTCTCTTAAATAATAAAGATTTTCTATATATATTTTTGCTATATTAAAACTAACTTTATATTTTGCCATAATATATTCTAAAGCTTCATTATTATAATCAAAAAATATTTGTTTTTTTAATTCCTTAAACGTATAAAACTTTATATTATATAATAATTTGTTTTCACTTAATTTTTTTAAAATATTTTTTTTATTACTACCATTAGTTATAACTATAAATTCTTCCATAATGCATCATTCCTGTATCTATATTCTATCTTAGTTTTCCTAAATAGTCAAATAAAAGAATGCTAATTACCTTGCTAGTTTTTAGCAATAGAAAAGCAATCTAGAAATTAATCTAAATTGCTTACAAATCTCACTGGCGCCCAATGTAGGACTCGAACCTACGACCTAACGGTTAACAGCCGTGCGCTCTACCGACTGAGCTAATTGGGCA
>CANQBY010000004.1 GCA_947589695.1 uncultured Bacilli bacterium | reverse complement strand
TTTGGTGTTTTCCTTTCCTTATCTTTTCCTTTACTGAAGTGATTCAGGGGGTTTAGAACTAGGTAAGGAGGTACTTTTATTTGGGGTTACAACGATGTTTGTAACACTTAAAAAGACACTTCTCTTCATCAACATGAATATGCATATTGACATTAAGATAAGTGTCTTCAAAATGAAATAGTTTTGTAGGCATTTAGTCCTTAAATGTTCTACTATTTAAGTTTAGCATAATTTTTAAATAAATACAATTATTTTTAAAAGCAATTTTGATAAATAGAAAATGTGTAATTTAAAAAATGATAGACTAAAAAAGCCTATCAAAATATAAAGTAATAAAAATATAACTTGCCCTTAGATAAAAGGTTTCGCACTAAAGGCAAGATAAATATCATATTTAATTATTCGGATATTTCAAAGGGACTATCAGTTGTTCCATTGCCAGTAAAAGTAAGATTAGCTTTGAGATTAATTACAGGACGTGCACCAATAGTTGGGCTGAACACGTCATGGAAGTCGAGGTTACCACTAGCAGTTACAAAGAATACGTAAGCACAATTGCCGTTAAAGTACCACGGAGACATGGTCCAGTAGTATTGGTTTGTATATAGCCAATAACCTTTATTTTCTTTATTATAATATCCACCGGCGTACATCACTTCTTCTGACGTAATTACTCCTACTGGTTTTTCTAACGCTCCATTTCCTTTACCTTTTTGGCCTTTTAAAGTGAACAAATCTTTTTCAAGTTGTGCACACTTTAAGGTTGGTTTACGTGTTTGCGTAGCCCGTATATAGGTACCATAATAAGTAACAACTTTAGCATATCCTTTAGTATTAGTTTTATCTGGTTGTGAACTGGCAGAACTTCCATCATATGGTTGTCTATCATTACAGAATCCCGTTTCCCCATCTATTTTTGCTAATAAACTGTCTAAGTTTGTACTTTGCCACCACGTTTCTAATCCTCTTAATATATCACTTTTTGTTGTATTGGTGTGAGCATTTTCATAGCTCGAAGAAAAACTTCCCTTTGAACCTCCATACATAAAGCCTAAATACTTGTTGTCCTCATATTCTTCATTGTAAGCTTTACCATCTACTGCATTTTTGCCAGTGTTACTATTTCCATAACTATCCTGTTCTCCAGAATATATTAATCGTATCGTTCCGTTACCATTGATTCGGATGATTCGCCAATATATATCATTATCACCTTTTTTTCCAAATTTTACCCAGTTATTACCTACAGTTCCTCTAAAATAATAACTTGTCCCATAATCGTCATCAGCATGATACACTCCATTTTCTTCTTTAAATGTACAATCACTTTCACTATCTGATGAACATGCAGTTCCATCAAAGTTACTAATTTCCCCTAAATCTTTGAAACCTAAATTTGCTAAAGTTTGTTCTGCTGGTGTTTTTTGTTTTTCAAAATATACATAGCACTTTGTTCCTTTTTGCTCTATGGCTATGTATACTTTGTTTTCTTTATATTCAAATACATTTTTTATTTTATCATTCTTATTACTGCCGATAATACAATAGCTTTTATTATTATCTATTCCATAATTGCCTTTTGGTATTGCTTCTATAGGTACATCTTCTTGTCCATCTCCATCATTTTTATACATGGCTATTACATTTAAGTCGGCACTTTCATAATTGATCGTTCCACTAGCTAATTTTACACTATCGACAGATTTATATTTTGCATAACTAAAGATTAAATTGATTATAATAATAAGTAGTACTCCCATAATTAGGCCATATAAAAATTTTTTATTTCCATTATCAAGATTTAATTTTTCATATTTCATATTTTCATTACTCCTTTATCATAGAAATTTCTAGTTTATATATTAATTATAAGTTTTGAAAGTATAGTTGTCAATATGAATTCTAATATTTCTCAACTTTTTAAAATATTATATTCCTTATATGAGACAATGCTTATGGTGATATTAATGATATATGAAAATTTAAGAAAAACTAGAGAAAGAATTGGTCTAACTCAAGTGGAAATTGCAAAAAAATTAAATATAACCAAATCTGCTTATTGTAGATATGAAAATGAATTAGATATAATTCCACTTAAACATTTAATTGCGGTTTGTAATATTTTTAATATATCTTTAGATTATGTTTTTGGTTTTACTGATTTAAAACAATATAAAAATTCTTTAAAAGAAATTAATCTTATTAAAAGTGGTCAGAGAATTAAAAGTTTTAGAAAAGAATTAAAATTAACTCAAAAGGAAATGGCAGAAGAATTAAAAGTGGCTAGATCTATTTTCTATTTATATGAAAGTAGTAAATATTTAATATCTACTCATTTATTGTATGATATGTCTAAAACTTATAAAATTTCTGCGGATTATTTACTGGGAAGAATTGATAAGCCTAAGTATTTAAAATAATATAATTATTAAAAATAAAACACCTATCTATGTATTATAATTAAAGATAAGTGTTTTTAATTTAAATATTTTTAATTATTGATAGTGCAAGAGCCATTATTGGTATTAAAATAATTTTGTAAAGATTCAATAACATCTCTAGTATCTTTATATAAACCAATAAAATTATATTGTTCAAAAAGATTTAAAGCTTTTGGAATAGTTAAATCACCACTGCCATCGACTATTTGACCAGTAAGAGTAAAATAATTAAAATTATAAGTATAAGTTTCATTATTTAAAGTACAATTAAGATTAGTAGTGGTAACGGTATTATCAAATATTAAAGTAGAATTAGATATTAAATTATTTAATTCTTCGTTATTTAAATCTTTGAGGGTATGTTTAGATATGTTTTCAAGAGTATAATAAACTTCGATTTTTTCATTAAGATTAATATTTTGATGATCTAAATCAGATAATTTTTGGCCTCCCTCTCCTTTTCTTAAAGAATTGCGGGGAGTAGTATAGCAAGTTAGAAAAATTACATTAATTTTTTTGCCATCACGATAATAAGTTGTACTATTAAAATCAGCTTGAGCTAGAGTAGGTTCAGAAATTTGAAAACTCCAATCTTTTTTATCAGGAGCAATATTCATAAAAATAGATAAATTATCACTGTTAGTTATAGGGGTATAATGATTGTTATAATAATTTTTAGCATAATTATATATAATAAATCCTAATAAAATAATAATTATAATAATAAATATTTTTAGTTTGCTAAAACTATTAATTTTTTTATCAAGTTCTTTAACCATTTTTTCATCACCTTTTAATAATGTGTCAAGGGAAATATTAAATTTGTTACTTATGAAAATAAGAGTAGCAATATCTGGATAGCTTTTATAATTTTCCCAATTAGAAACAGTTTGACGGGAAACATTTAAAGCTTCGGCAAACTCTTCTTGTGACAGATTATTTTCCTTTCTTATTTTGTTTATTTTATTACCCAGATTCATATTTTTTCCTCCTTTCGTTTTTAATCTTACATAATTTTAAAAGAATTTACTATCAAATCTATTTGACATTAAGTTTTTAGAATGGTTTTGATTATAAAAAGAGCCAAAAAAAGAAAGCAAGAGAGCTTTCTTAAAGTTTTTTATTCTACTGGATAGTAACGCCACCATCAACAACAACAGTTGCACCTATCATATATGAGGCCATATCACTGGATAAGAATGTAACAACATTTGCTATTTCTTCGGGAGTTGCAAGACGTCCTAAAGGAATTTGAGTGCAAAATAACTCATAGGTTTTAGGATCATTATCGCGAACATTCTTAATTAATGGCGTTTCGGTAACCCCCGGACAAACAGCATTAATCCGAATATTATTTTGGCACTCCTCTAAAGCAACCGATTTAGTTAAACCTAAAACAGCATGTTTACTAGTATTATAAGGAACTATTCCCGGATTACCTAAGATACCAGAAGTAGAAGAAATATTAACAATGGACCCTCCATTATTTTCATGCATAGCTTTTATTTCTTCTTGGCAACAATAAAAGACACCTTTAACATCTAAATCTAAAACTTCATTTAAATTTTCAATAGGCGTATCAATTAAGTTTAGAGTAGTACTAGATTTACCAGCGTTATTGCAAGCACAGTCTAATTTACCATAAGTATCAAGAGTAAATTTAACCATCGCCGCTACTTCTTCGGGTTTAGTTACATCAGCAATAAAAGCTGTGGCTTCGCCCCCACTCGCATTAATTTCTGTGGCAACTTTTTTAGCTGTAGTTTCGTTATAATCTACAACAACAACTTTCGCACCATTTTTAGCATAAACTTTAGCAATGGCTTCGCCAATTCCTTGACCGGCACCAGTTACTAAAGCAACTTTATTTTCTAATAACATTTTGTTCCTCCTTTATTTTGTTATTGTAATTTAATTATAGCATAAACTTTTTAAAATAGTAAATAGATTATTTATCTTCTTCTTTAGCTAATTTTTGCAGATAATTTAAAATCTTTTTTTGATTATCAATTATTTTTTCAGTATGTTCATAAAGTTGTTCTAAGATAAGTTCACTTTTTATGTCAGTACGATAATCATTTTTATTTCGAATAGTATCTTTTTTAGATTGCCGATTTTGACTCATCATAATGATAGGAGCTTGTAGGGCAGCAAGACAAGATAAAAGTAAGTTAAGTAAAATAAAAGGATACGGATCAACGGCTTTAACTAAAATAATACCATTAATAATAATCCAAATAATTAAAAAACTACTAAAACCAATAATAAAGGTCCAAGAACCAGCGATAGCAGATAATTTATCAGCCAGTTTATCACCCAAAGTCATGTTAGCGTCTATTTCTTTATCAACATCTAAGGTAATAGGACTATTTACTAACATATCAATAATTTCTTCTTCGTCTTTTTCGCCTAAATCTTGATTTAAAAGCATTTTCACTATTTCTTTTTTCTTTTTTTCCATGTTTTATATTCTCCTTACTATGGTTAAAGTATAACACTTAGAATTTAAGTTGTAAATCTGTTATATTTATTTTAAGATATTTAAAAAGATGATTTAATCAATTAAAAACCCAGAATATAAAAAGAAACCGATTTGGTTTCTAGTTAATTTAATTATTTTAAATCAAAACCATCCTTAAAAGCATTGCCGACTCTTTTGGTTACTTCATAGTAGCCATGAGTATAAGGGTCAAAGGAAATGGCTTGGAGTTTTTCTATATCAACATTATCATTAGTCATGATATTTTCTTCTACAGAGGTATTAACAACTTTAGCAATAACTCCATAACTATATTCATCATTTTGAAATTTTAAAAATTCACATTCCATACAGATAGGAAATTCATTAATAATAGGAGCATTAACTAAAGATGATTTACTAGCAGTTAGTCCACTTTTTATAAACTTATCTGGAGTGTTATTTCCCGATACAACACCAAAAAAGTCAGCTTCTTTCACATGTTTGGTATCGGCGATACTGATAGTAAAAGCTTTCCTTTTTATAATATTTTTGACAGTTTGATGATTTTCAGATAAATTAAGTAAAACAATATTTCGATCAAGCATAGTTCCCCAGGCTGCATTCATAACATCAATACTATCATCATCATTATAAGTAGCAATCATTAAAACAGGCATTGGAAAAATAGCTTCGGTGGTTTTAATATTTTTTTTCATATTTTTTTATCCTTTCTTATTTTAATTTTTTCGTCATTAAGTAAATCTTTAATATCTATATCAAGTACTCTAGCTATACAAGCAAGAGTGTCAAGTCTTGGTCTTTTAATAATTTTAATGCTTTCTAAATCTCTTATAAATTGATGGGTAAAACCACTTCTATCTGCGAGTTCTTGAGCAGTCATATTTCTTAATTTGCGATATTTTTTAATGTTTATTCTAGCAATATAATAGTAATAATCATTATCTGTTTTATTCATATATAACACCTAAGTATATTTTATCAGTAAATTTTAAAAAATATGTCTTCCATTAGAAGACATATCGTGATATAATTTAAATGTAAATTGGAAATTTTTAATATAATTGATAATTAATCAATTAAGAAGGAAAGGTTGATATGAAATTAGAAAAGTTAAGTAAAGGAAAATTTAAAAAATATATTATAGTATTAATGGTTATAAGTATATTTGGAGTTATATTTATAAATAAAAGTAAGGCTAAATATAGAGTAACTCAAAGTGTACAGATTGTTAATGGAACTGTTAATTATAAAGTTCCTGATTTAAATGTATTAGCACTTTATAAACAAAAAACTGAGGGTAATACTAATGATGATAATTATGAAAGTATAACGGATGTATCAGGTGGAAACTATGTAGTTAATACTGATAAAAGTTATTGTACTATACCTGGAACTACTGAACAACAGAAAAATATACCAATGGAATATAAAGATGGTAGAGTAAGTATTAGTATTAATAAGAAGGGTACTAAATGTTATGTTTATTTAGATATACAAACAGGAACGGCAATTTCGGACTTACTAATAGATATACCTAAAAAACACCCTAATAGTGGGGTAGATGAACCAAATTTTAATAAAAGGTCATGTTCTGATGTATGTAGTGAGAATACAACAGGGTTATATACTGCTGACGACGATTTTGGAATAAGTTCGTATTTTAGGGGATCGGTAGATTATAATTGGGTTAAGTTTGGTAAAGTTGGAAGTGAAGATATATATTGGCGAATAATTAGATTTAATGGAAATGGAACTATTAGATTAATATATTCTGGAAAAGGCAGTCCTGCAACGACTGGCGAAGATGCTTTTATAGGTACTTCGAAATTTAATTCGTTAAGTGATGGTTCGCAAGAAGTTAAATTTATGCTTGATGATGGTACAGATAGCATTATAAAAGGAGTATTAGATGTATGGTATACTCAAACATCAAATTTACATGAAATTAAACAAGAACAACATATAGATGGCGAAACTGGTTTTTGCAATGATACTGGTGTTTCAAGTATAAGTTTGAGAGACAAAATATTACCTGCACAAAATAGATTAACTTCTGAAAATAGAACCCCAACTCTAAAATGTGGTACATCTAAAGATTTATTTACCAAAAGCGGAAATAAAGGTAACAATAAATTAACAAACCCAGTAGGTTTAATAACTGCGGATGAATTAGTTTTTGCTGGTGAAGCTTATGGTGTCAATAATTTTTATTTATATACATTCAAAAGTTATTGGACTATGTCTCCATATGGTTTTAATGGCTCTAGTGGTCAGATGTTTATAATGAATTCCTATATGGATGATAATTATTCTAGCAATTCTTTTGGTGTAAGACCTGTTATAAACCTAAAAGCAGATACTACATTTACAGGTGATGGTACAAAAGATTCTCCTTATGAAGTCGTAATCTAACTTGCTTAAGTAGCTCTAAATCTATACTTAAGCATATTTAAGGTGATACTCTCACCTTTTTTGTTTGCTTAAATATTTAATTCTAATTATTAATATTTATATTTTACAATATAAATAGTCCATAGATATATTATATTTTTTACAAATTGTATATAAAAATGGAGTTGCTATTAAATGTTTTCCATTTTCATAATTAACTATAACTGGGTGAATTGTATTTAAGATAGTAGCAAGTTTTGCTTGGGTTAAATTTTGTTCTTTTTTTTAATATATTCACATATTAATTCTGCCGTTTTTTCTTTACCTAAACTGGAATCTATACATAAATCATAATTAGCCATATCATACCAGTTTTGATTTGAAATTACATTGTAGTAACTAGCGCGGTTTTTATCGGATTTTTCAATGTTCTTTTTAGCTTTAGCTTCAGAATCATGATACATAGCCATAATATTTTGGATACGATAATCAAGAGGAGCATAAATAAATATTTTAATTAAATCAGGATTATTTTTTAAAACATAATCGGCAGCACGACCGACAATAACACAAGATCCTTGTTCAGCAATTTTTTTAATAATTTGTTCTTGGGCTGTTATCGCGTATTTCACTGGAGAAGTGGTTAAATATAAGTCATGCATGATATCACTATTACGATTGATTTCCGAAATAAAGTTTTGATCTAAGCCACTTTCTTGGGCCGCAAGCGCAGTCATTTCTTTATAATAATAAGGAATATTTAATTTCTTGGCAACTAATTCACCGATTGCTTTACCTTGGGAACCATGAAGTCTTGCAATAGTAATAATGACGCCGGGATGAGATGGTTTTAAATAAACAGCTTCCGAATTGGATTTTAAAGGTTTAGTTAAAGAATTTTTAAAGAAATTAGATACTAAAATAATGGTTATGATCATACCTAATAAATCAGCGATTGGGGCCGCGATTAAGCAACCTTTAATACCAAAATACTTAGGTAAAATAATAACTAAAGGAATAAAAAATAAGATATCACGCGTTAAAGAAGTAACTGCTGATTTTAAAGGTTCGCCAACGGCTTGAAAGAAAATAGAACAAAGTTTTATTAAGCATGTAAAGGTTACAAGCATTAAGAAAAGACGAAATGTTAAAGTGGCAAACTCCATATATAAAGGCTCATTAGAACCAAATATTTTAATAATAAGTTCGGGACTTAATTCAAAAATAAAGGTAAAAAAGATACCGATTATAAGGGATGAGATTACAACTTTTTTAAAAGTTTCTTTAACCCGATTAATATTTTTAGCCCCATAGTTATAACCTAAAATTGGTTGAGCTCCTAAAATAAGACCGACAATGATATTAATAACAATAGAGAACACTTTCATGGTAATACCAATAACGGCGATAGGAATGTCAGGTCCATATTTACTTTTAGCACCATATTTTGCTAACATAATGTTGCACACTAAAGAAATAATAACGATACTCATTTGAGTAATAAAGGTCGAAACTCCTAATTTAATAACGTTTTTAAAAACTGAAAAATCCATTTTAAAACTTTCCAAATTTAGTTTAAAAGTTTTAGTTTGGGTATAATAAATAAGCGAAATAATTAAGGTAGCAGCTTCACCAATGATAGTTGCATAAGCGGCACCTTTGATACCCCAGTCAAAACCAAAGATAAAAATGGGATCTAAAATAATGTTAGTAATAGCACCAATCGCCGTGGCAGCCATCGAAATGCTTGGAGAACCATCGGCCCGAATGACGGCATTCATACTATTACCTAACATATAAATAGGAATAGCGGCGATAATGATTTGGTAATAATCACGAGCAAGATTAATACTTTTACTACTAGCTCCAAATAAATATAATAGTTGGTCTTGAAAAATAAAGCCTAAAACTAGAAAGATAAGACTGATAACAAATGTTACCAAAATACTATTGCCGATAGATTTCGGAGCATTTTTGGTATCCCCTCTTCCTTGACATAAAGATAAATAAGCAGCGGCTCCATCACCAAAACACCAAGCAAAAGCAACAGCAATAATAGTGATAGGATAAACTACACCGGTTGCTGCATTACCTAAGTAACCTAATTTACTATTACCAATAAAGATTTGATCTACTATATTATATAGAGAACTTATCAGTAATGATAAAATACAGGGAATAGAAAATTTAAAAAGTAATTTAGATATTTTTTCTTCCCCTAAAAATTTGTTATTTTCTTGATTTTCCATATATTTTCCTCCTTTTTTTTAATGGATAATTCTATCTAATCCATATTTTAGCGCAAAAAAATATGCGTAAAAACTTGTCTTGTTTTTACGCATTCTTGCTGGATCAGACTAGATAATTATACTCTTTTTTAAAAATTTTTGCAAATGTTTTTTTCTTAAAATTTTAAAAATTTAGACTAAGAAAATGTTTTAATTAAATATCGTATTCCTTTAATTTTTATTTATGAATAAAATATTAAAAATATTAGTTATTAGAATTTGATAGTAATAGTTAGATAATTATTTTGATAAGTAGCAGTTATAATACCACCCATAATATCGACTAGTTGTTTGGCAATAGATAAACCAATTCCCGTAGATTTTTTAGCATTTTTTACTGTATAATAACGATTAAAAAGTTTTTTTACACTTGTAAAATCTAAATCATAAGTTAGATTAGAAAAAGATATTTCACCAGTATTTTTTAAAGTAATAATAAAAATTTTTTCGCCATATTTTAAAGCATTAGAAATAATATTTTCCAAAACTCTTTTTAACATATTTTTATTTAAAGAATAATAGATATGTTCTTTACAAATATTAATTTGGGGATTAAGATTATATTTTTTAAATAAACTATAAAATTCAGCGAGAGTATCTTCTAAAAAAGAATTTAGACAGATGTCTTCTTTGATAATTTCTTTAGAAATATCAAGACTAGTGGAAAAATCAAATAATTCATCCGTGAGTTCAATTAAATCATTTACTTTATGATCAATTATAGTTAAATAGTTTTGGTTTTTATTAGATAAATTAGATGTATCTAATAAATCAAGATAACCTCTTATCGCGGTCAGTGGTGTTCTTAAATCATGAGAAATGTTCGTAATAGAATTTTTTAGTTCCGTATTGCCATGGTCATATTCTAATTTTAATTTACGAAGAAGTTTTAAGTTGGTATTTAAAGTTTTAACAAACTCTTTTAATGCACGATTAGAAGAAGAAAGAGTAATTAAATTGTTAGTATCGGTTTTTAAAATATAAGTAAGAGACTTAGTAATATTAGTTAATTCGTGTTTAAAAATTAAATGTTTTAGAAATAAAATAATAGTTATTATTAAAGTTATTATAGTTATTATTAAGCTTACTAAAAATAGATAAAACCAGATACTCATAATTTATTCCTTTCTATTTTAGTTCTTTTTTAGAAAATAAGAATAAAGTGCCATTTATAAATAATATTGTAATACCTAAAGAATATAAAGGCAAGATTTTTAAGTTTGGTTCTTCATTATTAGTAATAAGTAGAGATGTACCAAGAGGATTTAAAGGAATAATTAATCTAAATATTTTTTTAGTCTTTTCAGAAATATACAAAGGATTTTTTTCTTCAATGCTAGAATATGTACCGGTTTCTACTGTAAAAACAGCTTCAGTGAAATATTCAGGTTCAGATAAGCGACTTATAAGTAACTGGCTAGTAAAGATCAGAAAAATATAAATAATAATAGATAAGACTGTTACAATTACTTTATCAGAAATTATAGTAGCAAGAAAAGTTAAAATACTCGTGTAAGCAAGAATAATTAAAATAAAATTCAAATATTTCAAAATAAATTCCAAGAGAGGTATGGTTATATGGCCGATTAAAGGAATACCAATTACTAAAATAAGAAAAGTATAAAAGAAAAATAATGTTAAAACAACAATTAAGATAGTTAAGAAATTAGCCAGATAAATATGACTTTTTTGGTGGCCAATAATAATTCTACTCCGGGTTGTATAATCCGCGTTATCGCCTAAAAAGACACTAGCGAATATTGCAATAACAAAACTAAAGATATAGATAAAATTAAAAATTAAAGTTTCAATTTCGATGGAAGCATGATATTTTTTAATACTTTGATATTTGGTAGTAAGAGTAAAGATTGCCCAAATAGTTGTAAATATAAACATTAACCAAAACATTTTATTTTTCTTTAAACGATAAAAGTTAGCATTTAATAGTTTAAGCATTGGTATTACCTCCAATTAAATTAAGATAGTAATTTTCTAAAGTTTCTTCTTGTTCTTTAATACCATCGGCGAAGAGATTATGTTGAGCAAGTTCTTTTAAAAATAAAGATAAATTAGGGATATCATAAAGATAAAGTGTATTTTTATTAATTACTTCATAGTTAAAATGGTGAGTTTCAAAATATTGAACAAACTCTTGGAGGTTAGATACTTTTAGCTCGATTTTATGGCGCATTTTTTGTTTTAGTTCCGTGCTACTTATTTCTTTAATAATAGTTCCGTGGTCTAAAAAACCATAATCGGTAGCTATTTTGGATAATTCATCTAAATAATGACTCGAAATTAAAATAGTTAAGCCACGCTCTTGATTTAGTTTTAAGATTAGCTCGCGAATATCAATAATACCTTCAGGGTCAAGACCATTAATGGGTTCGTCTAAAATTAATAAGTCAGGATTATTTGCTAGAGCAAGCGCAATAGCTAATCTTTGCTTCATGCCTAAAGAAAAGTTAGCTACTTTTTTAAAACTAGTATTATCTAATTTGACTAATTTAAGTAAATCAGAAATATCATCTAGGTTGGGCATGCCAACATCTTTAAAAGCTAAAATTAAATTTTCGGTCGCGGTTAAATCAGAAATTAAGGTAGGAGTCTCAATAATTGCCCCTATTCTTTTGCGAGATGTCAAAATGTCTTTAGTGTTATTTTTAGCTTCATAAAGGGTATAAGTTCCGGTGGTGGGTTCTTGTAAACCGGTGATTATCCGAATTAAAGTAGTTTTTCCAGCACCATTTTTCCCAATTAAACCATAGATGGCTCCTTTTTTTAAATGAATATTTAAGTTAGTTAAAACTTTGGTGTCTTTATATTTTTTACAAAGATTATTGGTGGTTAAAATATATTCCATAATCTACTCCTTTCAAATTAGATTATAAGAAAAAATGGTTAAGAAAATAGTTAAGAAAAGATTAAGATTTAGTTAAGATTTAATCTGATATTTTAAAACCGATACCCCAGATAGACTCAATATAATTTTTGGGGCTGTATTTTTTTAGTTTTTTGCGGATATTACTAATATGAACTTTTAAGGAATTCTCATCACAATCAGGTGTGTCGGCACTTATTAATTCTAATAATTTATTTTTGGGAATTACTTGTTTAGGATTTAGGAGAAGTTGTTTTAAGATGGCATATTCCGTTTTGGTTAAATTAATTTTATTTTGATTTAAAAGTAAAGTATGGTTATCGGGTAAGAGTTTTAATTCTTGATATTCAAAATTTGATGATGATACAGTTCTTAATTGCACGGATATTCGAGCAAGTAGTTCATCTTTATTAAAAGGTTTAGTAATATAATCGCTAGCACCTAGTAAAAGACAATTTACTTTATCTTCAAAAGTATTTTTAGCACTTAAGACAATAATTTTGGTATCTTTATTTTTGCTAATTATTTCTTCACCATTAAGAGCGGGTAACATTAAATCAAGTAAAATTAAATCATATTGTTCTTTTTCAAGTAAAAGCATAGCTTCACTTCCAGAGTAAGCATGACTTAAGGTATAATTTTCTTTTGTTAATAGTTCGGTTAAAATGTTATGAACACTTACATCGTCTTCTACAATTAAGATTTTCGGCATAGTATTTCCTCTTTTCTAGATAAATTTTCTAGTTATATTATAGCAAAGAAAAAACAAATCACCTACATAATTTGTTTATTTTTTAATAGTAAAAGAATAACTGATAGCTAGTAAATCCATAATTTCTAAATCGGGAACAGTATCATCAAGGACAATTGTAATCCAATATTTTTTGTTCATGTGATAAGCTGGATAAAAGGCAGGCCTAGTTAAAAGTTCGGTAATCATATTGGGAGGTAATTTTAGATTAAGTATTTCTATTTCTTGAGAAGATTTTTTATCTAATCTATTTTTAGAAATATTCATAATTAAAGCATACCATTTGCGAGTTTCTTGGTTTTGAAATACTGCACAATGAGGATTATTGTCCCATTTAAAGTCCGGATAATCATGATATTTTTCGATGATAAGTTTAGATAAGCGATTGGTTTGTTTAAATAAGAAATATTCTTCATTATAACACTTAGTTTTGATATCTTTTAAAATGTGAATATATTCTTCTTTTACTTTAGAAGAGTAGGAACCTAATTTAGTTTCAAGGCGAAAATTAGTGTATTCTTCATTAAAGGCATTATCATAAATCTTTCCCGTTAGAGAAGTATTAGTCACTTCAATAATTACCTTAAAAGTATCATGCATAATATTTTTAGTATAGTAATAAGTGTTACCGTTTTTAGTAAAACCATAAGGAATAAGGGTGGCTAAGTTAATTTTTGCTTTTTTAAATATTTCTGTTTCAATAATTTGATTATTGTGCATAAGAAAACCTCTTTTTTAGATTGGATAATTATATTGTAACTCTTTTAGATAAGTGGGGCAAGACTTAAATAAGATTACTTTTATTTTTGAAGGTTAGCTTTTTATAATATATTGTTATGCTTTATCATCTGGAGTTTGAATTTTCAACTGACTACATTTTGTAGACAGTTCACTCTTTTTTAGTCTATCCTTCAAGATTAGTCAACATTTTTGGGGTTCAATCTATCATTTAAATCTTTTAGAAATATTTTTATGAATTAAGAACTTTTAGGTTGTAATATTTTTTATATTGTTAACAAAATATATCAAAAAAACAAACCACATAAATGGTTTGATGATAAAATTTGTATTTTTTCACTTTTCTAATTTGTTGTATTCTTTATCTGTTACGGGTTCTAACCACTCGTTTGAAGTTTCATCACCAGGAATTTCTACGGCGATATGACTAAACCATGAATTAGGTTGTGCTCCATGCCAATGTTTAACATTTGCTGGAATTACTACAATATCACCAGGAGATAGTTTTTGAACTGGCTTTCCTTCTTCCTGATAATATCCATAACCTGCAACACAAATTAAAACTTGTCCTCCTCCACTTTTTGCATGATGAATATGCCAATTATTTCTACATCCTGGTTCAAATGTTACATTGGCAAAACTAATTCCATTTTCAGTTTTTGCAATAGGATTTAGATAACTATTTCCTGTAAAATACATTGCATATGTATCATTGGGATTTCCTAATCCAAATACATTTAATTTTTCAAATTCTTCTTTATTCATTTTTATTATCACTCCCATAAATTTCTTCAATTAAAGGGAAGGTACTCCAAGCTTTTGGCCACCCACAGTAAAATGCTAATTGAGTTACTGTTTCTACTACTTCCTCTTTTGTAAGGCCATGTTCTTTGCCTATTGCTAAATGAGCTTTTAATTGGGGATATAATCCTTGGGCAAATAAAGCCGCGATTGTTATTAAACTTCTATCTCTTGGGGATAATTTATCTTCCCTCGACCATACTTGTCCAAATAAGACATCATCATTTAATTCGGCAAATAAAGGAGCAATATTCCCTAATTGATCCCTGCCGGCTGTTTGTTTCTTCATTATATTTCCTCCTCTAAACTTTTAAATTTTTCTACTTTCATACTTAAATGATATTTGTTTCTTAAATCTGCTATTTCTTTCATCATTTCTGATTTATGGTGAATATCTAGTGCTTCTTTACTTTTCCATCTATCAATAAGCAAAACTGTTTCATTATCATCGAAGGGTAAGAAATATTCATATTTTAGATTACCAACTTCTGCTCTAACTCTATCTACAATGCCACTAGATACCATTTCTTCAGCAAATTTTTTAGCATTACCATTTTCACCTTTATAATAAATGTTAATAGTTATACTCATAATTCACCTACATAATCCAACTGGTTATATCATTTTCTGACACATTACTTGTTAGTCTTTTAGCACTTATAAAATTAAGATTACTATATGTATTTTTTAAAGTATTAAAACTATTATTTACACTTGATCCACCTGATGTTGCAAAAACATAAATCTTTTTGTTTTCAAGATTGTTTTCTTCAATAAATGTATTGATGACTCTAGGTGCTAAATCCCACCATACAGGAAATCCAATTAAAACAGTATCATAATCACTTAAATTAGAAACTTTATTTTTTACCTCTGGTCTTGATGATTGGTCACTCATTTCAATAGATGATCTACTTTGATTATTGGTCCAATCTAAATCTTCATTAGTGTATTTATTTACAGGTTCAATTTCAAATAAATCTCCACCTATAACTTTAGCAATTTTACTTACTACTTCTTTTGTTACGCCACTTGCTGAAAAAAAACTCACTAAAACTTTATTCATAAATCTTTCCTCCTTAATAACTTAATTCTTTAACCCAATTTGTTACTTCATCTTGAGTTGCACTAGACGAAAATCTTTTACCATCTATCCAATTAACATTTTTATTATAATTTTTAAGGGTACTTAAACTTCCACTTATTCCTGTACTTCCAGATGTACAAAATGGAATGATTGTTTTATCCTTTAAATTATGATTATCTAAGAATGTTAAGATTATTTTAGGAACATCTCCCCACCAAATTGGATAACCTAAATAAATGACATCGTAAGAATCAGTATTTATGTTATTTAATATTTCAGGTCGGGCTTTAGAATTATTTTGTTCTTTATTAGCTCTAGAATTATCGTTTCCATAATTTAAATCACTATCAGTGTATTTTTCTTTTGGCTCTATTTCGATTAAATCTCCTCCGGTGGCGTTTTTGATATATCCAGCAACCTTTCTAGTAGTACCTGTTGCTGAAAAATAGATAATTGCAATTTTTTTATCATTAGTAGTTTTATTGTCATTTGGTTTTTCTTGTACTTTGTCTTTTTGTGTTTCATCATTTTTTTGATTTTCTGTTGTATTAGCATTTGAATTATTAGTAGATTCTTCTTTATTATTAGAAGTTATAAACCAAACACTAACCCCTACTATAACTATTATTATTGCAATAATTAAAGCTATGATTTTTTTATTCATTTTTATTTTTCCTTCTTTCTATTTAATAACTTTTGGAAATTTTTAGAATATATTTTTTCTTTATCAACATTGCTAAAAGGTAAATCATCAATAGCACTTTCTATATTTTATTTAAAATCTCATTTCCTTTATCTTTTTGAATGCAATCACCATTCATACCACAAGTATCACATCCCATACAGGGGGGGTGAATATCAATATGTGCTAAATCAATAACTTCGACATCTTTTCCTGTATCTTTAGCTCTCTTACAAAAACACTTACCAATGTATTTGATGTTCCGTTTTTATGAGGGCTACCAGCAAGAACAACTATTTTCATTTGATACCTC
>CANQBY010000003.1 GCA_947589695.1 uncultured Bacilli bacterium | reverse complement strand
GGTAGAGCATTTGACTTTTAATCAAAGGGTCGAGAGTTCGAATCTCTCGCGAGCCACCATTTAGTTTATAAGAGTTTATGGAACTTTCATAAACTTTTTAATATTAAATTTTTAGAGGAAAACGTCTTATGGGTGGCGAAAAAGTGGCAGAAAAGTGCCATTTTAGGTTTGTCGTATTCCATTTAAGATGTTTTCCATTTTATTTGCTGTTTTAATTTCTGCAGATTTTAGTGGGTGTGTGTACATATTTAGGGTTGTTGCAATATTTGAGTGTCCTAATCTTATACTAATAGGGGCTATATCTTCCCCGTTACCCACAAGTAAACTGGCAGAAGTGTGTCTTAATTGGTGCAGACTTAAAGGTTTTAAGCTGTATTTTTTTTGAATTTTTTTAAAAATTTTAGATAATGTGTCAGGATAAAAGGGAGCACCCTCATTATTGACAAAGACATATCCAGTATTTTTCCATTTATTTTTAAGAAGTTTAGCACAATTATCTTGATATTCTTTTAATTCTTTTAGATACTTTAAAGAAAAATCAGTTATTGTAATAGTACGTTGTGACTTAAAAGTCTTTGGAGTTTCAATAACAATTTCTCTACCTGTTGCTATTCTTACTTCTTTTACAGTTACTTCTTTTCTTTCGAAATTAATGTCTTCCCATTTAAGACCATTTAATTCTTCTCGCCGCATACCGCTTTCTAAGCATAAAATTATAGGAGCTTGATAATAAATAGGTTCTTTATCTAAAGCTTTAAAAAGTTCTTTTATATCTTCTTCATAATAAATTTTAGCGTCTTTTTTTACTATTATAGGTTTATCTACTTTAGAATTAGGGTTTTTACTTATTAATTCCCAATTAACTCCTTTCTTGAAAATACAATTTATTAAGGTATAATAGTGTTTAACAGAGTTTTCAGTTAATTTTTTTTCGTCTCTTAAGTAATTATAAAAATCTTCTAAGGTGTAAGGAGTTATTTCGCCACAATCTAAGCTTCCTATTTTTTCTAAAATGTCTTTTAATAAACTCTCATAACCATTAATAGTATTTTTTTTAAGCCTATGCTGACAAGATTTTAAATATTTATTGGCTAATTCTGTAAAGGTTAGTCTTTTTTGTTCTTTATCTTCTTCTAGTATATTCATAATTTTTTTATTTTTAAATTTAATCTTTAGTTTATTTTCTAGCTTTATAGCTTCTTTTTCTGTTCCATAAAATATTTGAGTTCTTCTTTTTCTCTTATTCAAAGTGCCGCAGTCTATAATAATTTTATATTTATTATATGCGACATTTTGTATCACTCCTTTGTTTTTCCTTTCTTTTATAGTATTTATTTCTACATTTACAAGCATAACTACAATATAACTTGTTTTTTCTACCTAAAAAGAGTTCATTACAGAATTTACATCTTTTTAGGTCTTTTGTTGTTCTGTTAAGATCAGATTTTATGTAAGCTAATATCATAAGAGATACTAAACTAAAAATGTCTTTTGTGTATTGATTTAAGATGAAAACGCCGTCTTTATAATTTATATTTCCGCTGAAAGTAAAATTATAAATATTAAAACAGTCGTTAATTCTATAGTTATTATAAATTTTATAAATTTCTAAAGAAACATCTAATATTTCTAATAAACTTTCAATGCTTAGCATAAAGGTTCTTTTTTTGATAAGATTTATAGTCTTATTAATATTTTTTAATTTTATTTCTGTTTCTTTTTTTATTTCTCCAGTGTATTCTCTTTTTTTCTTTTTCTCTTCAATGTAAGATAGTAAATTTTTTTCTTCATTTTCGAAAATAGTGGTGTCAGTATCGTTAGTTATTATATCATTATCAGATATACCACAAACTTTTAACCAATTAATTAATAACTTTTTAAAAAGATCACTTTTAGCGTATTTAGGAATTGGTCTTTTATCCCTATGTTCATAATAAAAGTAATAATCTATATTAAGTTCCTCAACATTTAGGTTTTTATAAATATCACTTAATTTATAATATTCAATATTAGCTTTATCAATGTTTGAATTAGACATCGTTATATTATTAAGATGTTCGACATTTTTATAAATAAGGTAACACGAAGCAAAATCTTTAATAATATCCATATTATTATTTATAAATTCTCCTAAACTAAAACTTTTAATAAGAATATTATTATTTTCTTCTGTACTTAAGGTATCTCCTATAATTATGTCTTTAGTTTTAAAAATATCAGCTACGGTAATTTTTTGTTGTGTTTTTTTATCCTTAAGTATTTTTTGAGTGCCTGTAAAACAATTTAAAGCAATTCCGTTAGTAAATATTTCTAAAGATTTTAAATTTTCAATCTCCTTTCTGCCTTCTAATTTAATCATAGGAAACCCTAAAGTTTCAATTCGATTTTTTGCTTTCATAATTTTACCCCCTTTTTTTACCCCTTTAGCCATTTAAAATGGGTAAAGGTGCATGCTATTATAAAGCAAGAAAGGAGAAAATGCAAGAAAAATAGTTAGAACAACTATTATTCAAGTATTTGAAATTAAAAATGGAAGATGAACTTGTCTTAAATACGAAAGAAGTAGCTTGCTTTTTAAATTGTTCTGTTAGTTGTATAAGAAGATTAGTACAAAATAAAAAACTTCCTTGTTTTAAAGTAGGAAGTAAATTATATTTTAATTTAACTAGCGTAAAGAATTGGAGTGCTAAAAATGGAAAAAAATAAAAATATTCAGTGCTATGGTATAGATTTTAGTAAAAAATATAATTCTATTGAGGAAGCTAAACGTATCATGAAGAATAGTTATAATATAATAAATAGAATTATTTTAAGGGAAGATAAATTTAAAGATATATTATTTTTAATTGGAGTTTCTGATACTTTTAGTAATACGGCTGTTAGGAGTTATTTATATACTGGAAGGCGTGGGAGACCTCAAGTAATAATAGAAGGAGATAAAACAATGCCACATATACATTTATATATCTTTAATAAAGATCATAATTCTTTTTTACTTTCTTCTTTTTGTGAGGAAGTAATAAAAAGATTAAGAAAATATGATGTATCTGGTAAATGGACTAATGATGATTTAAAAACTGCTTTACAATATGTTTTAAAACAGTCTGTTCATTATCGGAGTAATTGTAACGCTAAAAGATTTTTAGTCTTATTAAATAAAGAGTGAAGATATATAATCACTTATTTAGTTTTATAATTTTTTTGTATGAAATAAAAATATGTAATAAAAATATGTACTGTAAAGTACTTTACTATACATATGTATTACACTATAGTATGTATATATATGTACAATACATAATAATACATAACAAAGAAAAAGAAATATATAAAGAAAAAGAAATAAGAAAAAGAAATAATAAGAAATTTAAGTATTAATACCCATATCTTTTAATTCTTTACTTATATCTTCTTTTACAAATAGTTCAATGGGGATGTCTAGTTTTATTGATAGGTAGTATAATACACCTAAAGAAAAAGTTTGATTAGTTTTAGGAGATTCTATATTTGCAATAAAGCCTCGTGAAAAAGTTGAGTTCATGCTTAATTGTTCTTGCGTCATATTACGATATTTTCTAAAAAATTTAATTCGTTGTGAAGCTCTTTCATAAATATAGCTTATATCTTTCTTGTCCATACTTTATCCTTATCTTTCTAAATACTATTTTATCAGTAAATAGTTGCGAAAAGTGTCAGTGTATAGTTGCAAAATTAATATAATTTATGATATACTTGTTATATTAGAAAGGAGTTTATGTATGAGTGGTGATGAAAGTAATAATAGAAAATGTAAGAAGTGTGGTATGGAAGTACCTTTAGATTCAAAGAGGTGTCTTGTTTGTGGAACTTGGCAAAATGTACCAGTTTTTAGAATAGTTTTAGTGGTTGCTATAGTAATATTATTATTTGTTTTTATTTTTTATGATGATGAAAATAATTTTAGTAATGATCAAAATAATAATGGTGGTAATAGTTCTATTTATCCTGATAAGCCAAACTCTAGTGAACCGCCAACGAATAATGAACCAACTATTCCTAATGATGAACCAATTATTACAGATAAAAGTTATAGTTTTAATGAGATGTTTGTTTTTGATGATTTCGAAATAACAATTGGTAGTAATTATACTTTCGATGTTGTTAAGAATAGTTTCTCTGAATATAATAACCAAAGTGTGGTAAAATTGCCAATTACAGTAAAAAATATAGGTAGTGAAACTAACTCTTTAAACTCATTTTATTATGAAATTTTTGGCTCTTTAGGCGTAGAGCTTGATACTTTAGGAGCTTATTTTGATGATTCTTTGGATTTTGCTGGTAGTTTAAGAAGTGGAGCAAGTTATACTAAATATCTGTATTTTTTATATGACGGTAATGGAAAGTATGCAATTGAGTTTGATAATTTTTCAGAAGAAGTTGAAGTTGAGTTTGAAATTTTAAAATAAGGGAATAAAGATTTATGATGAAAGGGAAGATTTTTAATATTATTTTAGTTGCTATTGTTATATTTTTAGGAATAGTTATTGCAGTAAAAATTTATGATAGTAACTTACCCATTGAAGTTAATATATCTATGACGGAATATTCAGGACATATAGATTATATTTTATATGCTTTAGATTTAGATTTTGACTTAGTTACAATGGGAGCTAATTGTTATACTGGAGTTCAAAAAAATTCTTTTAATACAGAAAAATATGGAATTTTATATACAGAGTTTAGATATTGTAAAAGTAATGAGTCTTTAATATTTAGAGTTTATAATAGTTCTAAAGATCAGAGATTAAGGAAACCTAAACAAAATGAGGCTCTAAGATTCGATATTTATGGGAATAGAATTAATTATTATTAAAACTTAAGTTAAGGAGTTGTGTTATGGAAATTTTTAATGATGAAAAACAAGAAAAAAATAAATATTCAGATGAAACAAATAGTTTAATAAGAGTTATTGACTATCTTGTTATTGTTTTAATAGTTCTATTTATAATTTGTGGTTTAATTATGGCTTTTATTATGGTAGTTGATTTTAATGATAGTTTTGTTAGTATAAGAAATTTTAATATTAAAGTATTATTATTTTTAATTTTGTATGCGGTTTTATGTTGTGAAGTAATAATAAATTTAGGATTTAAAGCTGTATTGTTGAAGAATTTAGATGAGATAAACAAAAAAATAGATTCTAATTAAAAAAGGCATAAGCCTTTTTTTTATATAATATATTTTTGAATATTATTATCTACATTAATATTAATTTTATTATTAATGTTACTTATTAATACAAAAGAGTTTTTGTCAGATGTAGTAATTATAATTTTTTCTTCTTTTTTAATTATTATTTTTTTAATTTTTTCTTTAGTTTTCATTATTGCACCTCTAAGTATAATATATCATAATTATTGCTAAAAGTACAGGAATATCATGTATAAATTAATAGCATTAAAATGTTAATCTATTAATGAGGTGCTAATAATATGAACATTGATAATAAATACGTGTATGATATTGCGGCTATGAATATTAGAAGGATTAGAAAAGAGAAAGGTCTTACACAAGCTCAATTAGCTGATTTGACTGGTTATAATGAAGGTTCTTTAGCAAATATTGAAAATAGAAGTGAAGCTACTTTTTCTTTGGAGTTATTGTATATAGTGGCAGCAAGTTTAAACACTCCTTTAAAAGAATTTTTTATAAATGAAAAAGGAGAAGATATCTAACTTTACATTTGCTTTACATTAGAATCTATTTTAAGACTATTTTTAGATATCTTAGAGCTTAGTTTTAAATAAATTAGTATATTTATATTAAAATAAATAAAAAAGCCTAAAAATGGCTTTTATTCAAAAATTTTTGATATAAAAAATTTTTTAGGTAACATGACCTAAAAAAATAAATGAAAAAAAGGGGGTAGGGGACCTCTTATTTTTAGAACAACATATAAATAATTTTTTATTAATAATTTTTAATATTTATTGTTTTTGGGCATTTTGAATAAGATAAATTAAACTAGAATAGCAACTCCTTTTGACTTTTAATCAAAGGGTCGAGAGTTCGAATCTCTCGCGAGCCACCATTTTAGTTTATTAAGAGTTTATGGGACTTTCATAAACTTTTTATATGTTATAAATTGATAGGGTGGCTAATAAATTAAAGTTTGATTATTATAAGTAATAGGCAGATTAGTTAGTAATAAGAAATAACTTAAAATATTATTTGATAGATAGTTTTCTAAAGGATTTTCATAACTTGTAATAATTACATCATCATTTAGATGAATACTTTCATTAATAGTTATTAAACTATATTCTTCTTTAATTTCTTTTATAGCGTATAAATTATTATTAATTAAAACATGAGAAATATGAGGAATTAAACCATTATAAAAACCCATTGGAATAATACCATAGATTATTTCTTTTTTCTTATTATAGACTTTTTTAATATTAATTATTTTAGTTTGTAAAGAAAATATTTGTTTTAAAGGATATTCTTCTTTTTTAAATAAAGTTTTTTTAAATTTATTAATACCATAGATAGAATAATCAAGTTTAAGACAGTTAGATAATTTAATTTTATTTTTATCTTCTTCATTATTTAAACAAATTAGATCTAAATCTTTTAAGGGAGAGATAATATATTTAAAATCTTCGTAATCTTCTTCTTTTAGGGAACTAATAATACCTTTTAAATGCAAATGATTATTAGTATTTATTAAATCTAAAACATCTAAAATAGCAGTTTTAGAATTAAAACTTTGATAGTTATATAGATCAATATTTAAAATAAATTCTAAATTATCTTTGATAGATAAATCTTTTATAAGAGAGATATTATTTAAGATAATAATAACATTATTAATAATTAAATCATAGATAATATCTTCAGATAAAGGACCACTATAAATAAGAGGGATATCTTTATTATATTTTCTTACTAATAAAATATCATTAAAGTTATTGGCATATAAAAAATCAATATTAGAAAGATTATTTACTAAAAACATACCATGATTAAAAGCATTATTACTAATATCCATAATAAAATATTTATAATTATAAGTATTTCGTAAATAAGTAATATTAGCTTGTAAATTATCTAAATTAATATTAATTGTATTTATATTCATTATCTCACCATAATTAAATTTTAACAAAATATTAGTTTTAAGTCTATGAATTTTTAAAGATTAAACAAATTATTGTAAAACTAAAGAGAAAAATGTTAAAAATATTGCTTAATTATCTAATTTTTTGGTATACTTAAAGTATATAAAAGGTGATGTTATGGCAAAGATAGTAAATATTATAGGAAGAGAGATATTAGATAGTAGAGGAAATCCGACAGTAGAAGCAGAAATAGTATTAGATAATGGAATTAGGACAGTAGCTAGTGTGCCATCAGGAGCTTCAACTGGTTCTAGGGAAGCTTTAGAGTTAAGAGATAATGATCCTAAAAGATATAAGGGAAAAGGAGTTTTAAAAGCTGTTAATAATATTAATACAATTATTAAAGAAACTTTAATTGGTAAAGATTTAGAACAAGTTAGTATTGATTCAGCTTTAATTGAATTAGATGGAACTCCCAATAAAAGTAGACTAGGGGCTAATGCGATTTTAGCGGTTTCTCTAGCGTCTATTAAAGCGGCTGCGAAATTAGAAAATAAAGAATTGTATGCTTATTTATCTAGTGGAAAAGTAAGTCTTCCTATACCAATGGTTAATATTATAAATGGGGGAAGACATGCCGATAATAATTTAGATATTCAAGAATTTATGATTGTACCTTTTGTAAAATCGATTAAAGAAAAGGTAAGAGTAGCAAGTGAAGTATTTCAGAGTTTAAAAGAAATTTTAAAAGCCCAAAAATTAAGTACGGGAGTAGGTGATGAAGGAGGATTTGCTCCCAATTTAGAATATAATACTCTAGCTTTAGATTTAATAATGGCCGCGATAAAAAAAGCGGGATATACACCGGGAAAAGAAGTTTTTATGGCTTTAGATGTGGCGGCTTCGGAAATATATAATAAAGAAACCAAAAAATATCATATAGATAATAATGAGTTATCAAGCGATGAATTAATTAAATATTATGTAACATTAGTTAATAAATATCCGATTATAAGTATTGAAGATCCTTTTTTTGAAGATGATTTTGAATCAATGGCAGTGTTAACCAAATTGATTGGGGAAAAAGTAATGATCGTGGGAGATGATTATTTTACGACCAATATTAAATATTTAGATGAAGGAATAAAGTTTAATGCAGGAAATGCCATATTATTAAAAGCTAATCAAATTGGAACTGTAACCGAGATGATTAAAACTATTATATATGCAAGACGTCATAATTATAAAATGATTATATCTCATCGAAGTGGAGAGACAATGGATACTTTTATTGCGGATTTTGGAGTAGGGTTATCAATACCATTTATTAAAACAGGATCAATGTCCAGGGGAGAGAGGATTGCTAAATATAATAGATTAATGAAAATAGAAGAAAATTTAACAAAGAATTAGAAGGGAAGAGAGAGTTATGTTTGTAGGAGAAAATCCAATTCATATAAATAAGGATGCTGATATAGCCCCATTTGTTATAATGCCAGGAGATCCTTTAAGAGCTAAATATATTGCTGAGAATTTTTTAGAAGATTATAAGTTAGTTACTGAAATTAGAGGAATGTATGGTTATACTGGAAAATATAAAGGGGTAAAGGTTACGGTAATGGCGCATGGGATGGGAATGCCTAGTGCCAGTATTTATGTTTTTGAGTTGATTCATTATTTTAAAGTTAAAAAAATAATTAGAATTGGAACGTGTGGAGCAGTAAGTCCTAAAGCGGAAATTGGCGATATTATTTTAACGAAAAATATATATTCGGAATCAAATTTTGCTTATACTTATAGTAATTATGTGGGAAATGTTGTAGAAGCAAGTGAAGAACTTAATAAAACAATATTAAAGACAGCTGATGAGTTAAAGCAAAAAGTATTATATGGAATGACAACTACCATGGATGTTTTTGGACCATATATTGATTTTGAAAGAGTACTTGGAAGGATTCCTCAAGAATATGAGATTTTGGCAGAAGAAATGGAAGCTTTTGGGTTAATCCATGTTGCTAATTTATATGATGTTTGGGCAACAACTTTAATGACAGTGGTTGATTCTAAATATTCAAAAGTAGTACTAACACCAAAGGAGAGAGAAACTAAACTTAATGATATGATAATGCTTGCTTTAGAAAGTGTTATAAAATAGATAAAAATTATTCGAAAATGAATAGTTTTTTTAATATTTTTGCATATTATTCATATGAAAAAAATGCATATATAACATATTATTCATATGAAAAAAATGCATTTTTTGATAAAATTATTGAAATTTAGAATGATTTTTGGTATAATTGGTTATAGAAAATGAGATGATTAAAGTGTTAAAAAGAAAAATTATGAATGATCTAATTAATTGGAAAAACAATCCTAATAAGATGTGTTTATTAATTAAAGGGGCAAGACAAGTAGGAAAAACTTATATAATTGATAAGTTTTGTAAAGAAAATTATAAAAACTATATATATATTAACTTTTTTGAAAAAAATAATTATAAAGAAATATTTGAAGGAAATTTAGATATTGATACAATATGTAAACAGTTATCGTTAAAATTTCCAGATAGGCAGATAGTTAAAGATGATACAGTTTTAGTTTTAGATGAAATTCAAGATTGTCCTCAAGCGATTACAGCTTTAAAATTTTTAACGATGGCAAATAGATTTGATGTAATTGCGACAGGTTCTTTGCTCGGAATTAATTATAAAGAAGTACCATCATATCCGGTGGGGTATATTGAACACTTAGAAATGCATTCTTTAGATTTTGAAGAGTTTTGTTGGGCTAAAGGCATTAGTGAAGAAGCTTTTGGCTATGTAAAGGAATATTTTCTAAAATTAGAGGAAGTTCCCATTGCAATGCATAATCAAATGATGGAATTATTTAAAGAGTATATAGTTGTTGGGGGAATGCCTAGAGTTGTTGATGAGTTTGTTACAACTAAGAATTTTGCAACTGTTTTGAAATTACAAAGAGATATATTGCAAGATTATGAAAATGATATTATAAAGTATGGAGATAATACTGAAAAACCTAAAATACGAAATGCTTTTTTATCTATACCTAAGCATTTAGCTAAAGATTATAAAAAGTTTCGATATAATTTAATTGAAAGTGGTGCTAATAGTCGGAAGTACGCTAGTAGTTTAAGATGGTTACAAGATGCTAATATTACGAGTTTTTGTTATAATTTAAGTATTCCTGAATTACCTTTGGAAGGTAATGCAAAAAGTGATGTATTTAAAATTTATATGCGAGATACAGGATTACTTATGGCTATGCTGGATGATGGGTACCAAGAAGAAATAATTAAAGGTAATTTAGGAATATATAAAGGAGCTATCTATGAAAATATAATCGCAGATATATTTACAAAAAATAATAAGAAATTATATTATTTTGAACATAATTCAACTTTAGAAATAGATTTTATTATTAAATATCAAAATGTAGCAACAGGAATAGAAGTGAAGTCCTCGAATAATACGAAATCTAAATCTTTAAATACTTTGATTAATAATTGGAATTTAGCTAAAGGAATTAAATTATCTACTAAAAATGTAAGTATTATATCTGATAAAATTATTAATATTCCTTTGTATATGGCAATTTTTTTATAAAATAAATAAAAAAGTAGAAATTTGTTAATCTACTTTTTTTTTTTTAAATTTTTTATTATTTTCTTTCCATTTTAGAGGTTCAACATCCGCGAGAGCTTCACTGGCTGTTATTGTAGGACGTTTAGTTTTAAAAAAACCTTTAGGGAATTTGGTAATATTTTTATGCATAACTATAACCTTTCATTAGTACTTTTATTATACTTAAAAAATATTAATATAACAAGATTAAAATTTAAAAGATTTTTTAGATTTCAATATATGTTTTATATTCACTTTCATCAATGGTTGTTTTAGGTGGCCTTCGAAGACATTTATTAGTATTTCCAATACACCAATCAGCACTAAAACCAAAATCATTACAAATTTCTTTTAGATCAGATGATGAAAGCATCATTTTACCATGTTCATAATAACTAATATTACTTCTTTTAGTATGTAAGATACTTGCAAATTCTTCTTGATTTAAACCTTCCATTTTGCGAATAATTCTAATATTTTTACCTAAATATTCTAAATCTAATTCTTGTTTATATTGATAAATACTTTTATCATATTCTGTAGTTAGACCAATTATATAATCTATTGGTACTTGATAAAAGTAAGATAGTTTGACTAATTGTCTTAAAGAAATATTTTGATAGCCATTTTCCCAAGAATTGATTAAAGCTTGAGATACATTAAGAGATTTAGCTAAATTTTTTTGAGTTAAACCTTTTAAATCTCTTAAAAATCTTATTCTTATTTCTATTACTGTTAAACTTTTAGATTCTATTACCATAATTTACCACTTTCATATATAAATTATCACTTTTTAAAAATATTTTAGCAATATATAAGTATAGATATAGGCTATTATAAAATAAATAATCACATAAAAATACGAAAATGGTAACAAATATCTTGAAAAATATACAATATTATTGTATATTTATAATATAAAATTAAAAGATAAAAATATAAGATATTATGGATTGTTTTGTCGAAGTTGATGAAAAAAGAAAAATATTATATTAGAATAGGTAAGTAAAGGTGATATTATGAAAAAGAATGTATTTTTATTAGTAGGAGTACTAATAGTTTTAGTAGTAATATTTAGAATAGGATATGGAGCATTTTCGGTAAGTGATAAACAAGCAACAGGTAATACGTTTACCAGTGGGTGTTTAAATATAACTTTAGAAGATGTAAGTAGTGCGATTGATTTACAAAATACTAAACCTATCACAGATGTCGAAGGATTATCAACTGAAGGTTATACTTTTACAATAAAAAATAGTTGTGATAATCCCAGTAATTATCAAATAAGTTTAGAAACATTATTAGATCCAAAATTACCTACAACATTAAAAGATGAATATGTAAGAGTAGGAATAAAAAGTGATACTAATGATTATTTAATAACAAATTTAACACCAGATGAAAATGAAGTAGGAACTCCAAGTATTAGTAATGCTCAAAAAAGTTATATTTTAACAAGTGGAGTAATAGAAGCAAATGAGACAAAACAATTTACTTTAAAAGAATGGATGGATTATGATACCACGAAAGAACAAGGAGCATCAAAACAATTTCAAAGTAAGATAAATGTAACAGGAGGAACAAACTTTAATATAAATACTGATACAGAGATAAAGTTTGTAAATTCTGGAAATAAAGTAAAAGGGACAATAAAAGGACAAGCAACAAATGCAGTTTATTGTACCAGTATAACTAATGAGTGTGAACCAACACAACCAACAGAAATACAAGAAAATCAAGTAAGTATAGCTATTGCAAATGAAAGTAATACTAAACAAGTTGCAACAGTATTAGGAAATCTAGAAGTATACACCTCAGATAAAACAATCACATGTGCAAAATTAGATAATAAAAAAACAATATGTAGTGAGCCATATAAAAAAGATTTAACTCCAAGCTTAAATAAAACAAGTGATGAAATGGATAAAGAAGAATCACCTTTTGCATGTGAATTTGATGGAAATGCAGTTCAATCAGGATTTGGATTACCTGTAACTGAAGAAAGTTGTCAAAAAATTTATAAGGTAGTAATGCAAGGAACTACTATATATTCAGATGATTTACAACCAATGATAGATCAACGATTTAGTCAATATTATCAAGGACCAGGAGAATGGGATGAGGCAAGTTCGATGTGTAAATACGAAGAAAATATTGTTACAGATATGGAACAAAATCCAATAAAGGAAAGAGAAAAGTGTGGGAAGGTATATAATTATCGTGGCTTGTATGTAAGTATAACACCTTATAATGTTTTTGAAATAATGGGAATGCCAGCTCAGTCTGAATATGCAGGAGAAGGTACATGGAAAGAAGCATATGGAAAAACAGGAATATATGAAGCAGAAGATGAAGATGGAACATCATATTATTATCGAGGAGCAGTAACCAATAATTATGTAGAATTTGCTGGGTTTTATTGGAGAATAATTCGGATAAATGGAAATGGTAGTATAAGATTACTATATAGTGGAATAAAAAATGAGATAGATGATATTGGAAAAGGAAATATTTTAAAAAATGGTTATGATGATGGAGATACACAATATACAGAGATAGAATTAAGTGATGGAACAAAAATAGGTCCATTTAATAAATTTTCTGATGATAATGCTTATGTAGGCTTTAGGTATGGAACAGCCCAAAGTGAAACATATGAAAAAACACATGCAAATGATAATGATAGTAATGCAAAGTATGAGTTAGATGAGTGGTTTAAAAAGAATTTATTATCAGTTCAAGAAAAATTAGATGTAGATGCAGGTTTTTGTGGAGATAGGAGTATAGCAGAAGGAAGTGGAGAAGGTATAGGTAAATCAGTAACTAATTATAAAGGATATGAAAGATATGTCTCAGCAGAACCAATATTAAAATGTCCTAATATTAATCATGATTATTATACAGCAAAAGGAGCAAAAAAAGGAAATCAAGAATTAACCTATCCGATAGGATTAATAACTATTGATGAGATAATGTTTGCAGGAGGAGCAAATGCTGAAAATACTAGCTATTATTTATATAATGGAGATGATTATTGGTCGCTTTCTCCGGGTAACTTTAGCGGCAATGCTAGCGTGTTCTTTGTGTTTAATAATGGCGGCCTCGGCGGCACCTACGTGTACTACACTAATGGTGTGCGCCCAGTTATAAATGTGGATAGTAATAAAGTGGTTATTTCAGGGTTAGGCACAATTGAAAGTCCTTATGTTTTTGAATAAGTTATTGTTCCAAAATGGCTCTTCATTTTGAAACTAGGCTTTTAGTAATATTAGAGTGTAGTTTTTTGAAAAATATTGATAAATATTTAACTTTAAAAAGACAATATAAAGAAAGTATATTATTAATTAAAACTGGTAATTTCTATTATACTTATATGTTTGATAGTTTAATACTTAATTATTTATGTAATTATCAAATGTAAAAGTTAATAATTATCAAAATGTTTAATTTAGAGCAAAAGAAAATTTAGAAAATAAAAATGAGAAAATTAAAATATGTAAAAAAGATTTTTTCATTTTTAGAGTTAAGTTTCAAAAATAATTTAGTTAAAGTAAAAAATAAATTGATAATAAATTTTAAAATTCGGCTTAAATTCGGTTTAATTTCGGCTTAAATTCGGCTTATTTGTTTTTATTAGCACTTATTATTGACAAGTGCTAATTTTTAGTTTATAATTGTTTGTTGGAAGGTGATAATTATGTATCCTAATATGAATCAAGAAGAAGAAAATGTTTTAGAGAAGTATGGGCGAGATATTACGGAACTTGCTTTAAACAATAAGATTGATCCCGTTATTGGACGTGATGAAGAGATTAGAAGTATTATACGTATTTTATCACGGAAAACTAAAAATAATCCAGTTTTGATTGGAGAACCCGGAGTTGGTAAAACGGCCATTGTGGAAGGTCTTGCAATACGTATTATTAAAGGCGATGTTCCAAGTACTTTAAAGAATAAAAAGATTTGGTCCTTAGATTTAGGGGCTTTAATCGCCGGTGCGAAATATCGTGGAGAATTTGAAGAAAGACTTAAAAAAGTTTTAGGCGAGATAAGCAAAAGTGAAGGAAATATCATTTTGTTTATTGATGAAATTCACATGATTGTGGGAGCAGGAGCCGAAGGTGCTATGGATGCTGGTAATATGCTTAAACCAATGCTAGCTCGAGGGGAAATACGTTTAATTGGAGCAACAACTTTAAATGAATATCGAGAATATATTGAAAAAGATGGGGCTTTAGAAAGACGTCTTCAAAAAATAATTGTAAGTGAACCGAATGTTTTGGATACGATTACTATTTTAAGGGGTTTAAAAGAAAAATTTGAATTATATCATGGGGTTAATATTAAAGATAGTGCCTTAGTTAGTGCGGCAACTTTAGCCGATAGATATATTACTGATAGATTTTTACCAGATAAAGCAATAGATTTAGTGGATGAAGCCTGTGCGACAATAAAAATGCAGATGGCATCCGTTCCGACTAGTTTAGATACTTTAACAAGAAAAATTATGAGTTTAGAAATTGAAAGAGAAGCTATTAAAAAAGAAAAAGATGAGATATCAAAAAATAGAATGGCAGAACTAGATAAAGAAATTGGCGAATTAAAAGAAGAAGAAGCAATTATGCGTTCTAAATGGTTAGAAGAAAAAAGTTTAAATGATGATATAACCAAAAAGAAAGAAGAAATTGATAAAGCTCGTTTTTTATTAGATAAAGCGGAAAATAACTATGATTTAGAGACAGCAGCAAGACTTAGACATGGGGATATTCCAAAACTAGAACATGAACTTGAAGAGTTAAGAGTAAAAAGTAATTCGAAAATGCTTAGTGATACAGTTGATGAGGCAAGCATTCAAAGTGTTGTTGCCAAATGGACAAACATTCCGATTGAGAAATTAGCGGGTGGCGAAAAAGAAAAATTATTAAATTTAAAAACAGATTTAAAAACACGAGTGATGGGTCAAGATCAAGCGGTTGATGTAGTTAGTGAAGCAATTATTAGAGCGCGTAGTGGCATTAAAGACCCGAACAAACCAATTGGTTCCTTTATCTTTTTAGGTCCAACTGGAGTAGGGAAAACAGAACTTGCAAAAGCTTTAGCGTATTTCTTATTTGATGATGAAAGACATATGATTCGAATTGATTGTTCGGAGTATATGGAAGCATTTAATGTTTCACGATTAATTGGAGCTCCTCCCGGATATGTAGGTTATAATGAAGGTGGAGAACTTACAGAAGCAGTAAGAAGAAATCCTTATAGTATTGTGTTATTTGATGAAATTGAAAAAGCACATCCAGATGTATTTAATATATTACTTCAAATACTTGATGATGGAAGAATTACTGATGCAACAGGGAAATTAATTGATTTTAAAAATACAATTATTATTATGACTTCTAATTTAGGTAGTGATTTTATCTTAGAAAATAATAATCAAGATAAAGTTATGGAAACACTTAAAACTACTTTTAGACCAGAATTTATTAATAGAATAGATGAAATTATTATTTTTAATCCTTTAAATAAAGAAGTTATATATGATATCTTAGATAAAATTGTAAAAGAAACAGAAAAGAGATTAAGTCATTTAAATATTAAAATTAAGTTAACGGATAAAGCTAAAGATTTTATTATTGATAATGCTTATGAAGAAGCTTATGGAGCAAGACCAATTAAAAGATATGTAACGCATCATATTGAAACAGAATTAGCTAATAAATTAATTAAAGATGAATTAGAAGCTAATGGTGAAGTTATGGTAGATACAGAAAACAACCAATTAATAATTAGAAATTAATGTATTTAGCCTTTACAAAAAGCGTATAATTTATTATAATGTTAATAGTCACAATTTAGGAGCGTGTTAAATTAATGACTAAGAATAAAAACAAAGAGTTTGATAGTTTAATTAGTGATATTATAAATAATGAACATTTTTTAGAGACAAAAAGAGATTTACATCATGGAACTAGTAAATATGAACATTCGCTTAGAGTGGCAAAGTTAAGTTATAAATTAGCGAAAATTTTTAAGGCTGATATAAAAGATACAACAAGGGCAGGATTATTACATGATTTTTTCTTGGGAACGAGAAAAGAAAAACCGGAAAATTCTTATTTAAGACATCCTGTTACAGCGATGAATAATGCAATAAAATATTTTGATGTTAATGAGACACAGGCAGAAGCAATAAAAACGCATATGTTTCATCAAGTGCTTTTAAAAAAAATATTTCCATTTATTAATCGCAAAGAAAAAGTCAGCGTTAAAGAATTTAAACCGAAAAGTAAAGAGGGTTGGATAATATGTGCTTCCGATTTATTGGTTTCGATTATAGAATGTGAACGGTTTCAATTCTCATATGTGGCTAATGTAATGTTTTTATTAATAATAAATGTGATAATGTTTAAAAATTAGAATAGTACTTAAAAAGTGCTATTTTTTTAAGGTAAAAAGAAGGAGAAAAATAGTTTTTAGGTAACAAAACTTTTCCTTTACAAACGTATAAATGTTTGTTATAGTGATTATACAATAGAAAAGCCAAAAGGAGGGTTTTGTGATGAATGATATTGTGATAAAAAGAGAAGAAAGAATTTATGAAGTTAGAGGAACACTAGTAATGCT
>CANQBY010000002.1 GCA_947589695.1 uncultured Bacilli bacterium | reverse complement strand
CCTGCAAGTAACACTTCATCTGCTGTTATGAGTCCTATTGGATATTGTAATAACTTATTTCCTTTACTAGATCCTGTTTTAGTAAATAAATCTCTTTCATATGCTGTATTATATACTTCTACACTTGTTTCTTGAGCTTCTGCTGTTGTTGCACTTACTCCACATTTTAATGTTGGTAATTGTTCTTGTCTAGTACTATTATTTTTTTCTACTCTTCCCCAGGCCGCATAACTTGTTGCTGATGTTCCATATCCTGTTCCACTATTATACCTTGAGTCTACTCCTGTTACTTTTTGGCGATCATTACAAAATCCGGCATCTTGATCTATATATTGGTCATATTGTGCTAAATTTTTTCCATACCATTCATTCAAATAAGCTGCTATAGTATTTGGAGTTGTTCCTGTATGAGCTTCTTCATAAGTTTTGCTGGTTGTCCCTAAATTATAATATCCTACATAAGTATTATCATTATATGGAGAAGTCTTATATGCTGAAGTCGTTAATTGAGTTTTTGCATCTGTTGTATTTGTACATGATACTCCACTACATTGGAATATCATCCTGATTGTTCCATCTCCATTGATTCGGATGATTCGCCATCTATTTCCAGCAAATTGGACCCAGTTATTATTAGCTTGACCTCTAAAGAAATAACTTGTTCCATCATTATCTTCGGCTTTATATAATGTCTTTCCATTTTCTCCTGTATCTGTTCCTGTTACTTTTAATACTCCATTTTCAGTTTTAAAATTTGTTCCACTATCTTTTGTTGTATATTCAGGGAATAAATTTGCTAAAGTTTGTTCTGATGGTGTTTGTTTTCTAAAATATAAATAACATTTGAGATTTTTTTGACTTATGTTAGTTATAACTGCTGACCAATTGTCTTTATCCCATGCAAGGGTTGCTCCACCATCACAAGCACTTTCGCTAACATCTAAAGTATAACCTTCCCCTTTTTGGGGTATAGTTTCAGAATTAACATAAGCTCCATTATCTTGTTGAATATAAATACCCATTTGATTATTTTTAATACTTTCTTTTATATTAGTTTCATTTAAATAAATTTTTTTATTAAATGAATTATAAACAATAAAAGTACTTAATAAAATTATAAATAACAATAATATCTTTTTCATAATATCTTCCTTTTCTTATATATTACAACTTTTTAAATTATTTTGCATTATGTTCGACAAAAGATGTCAATTGTTATATAATTTGTAATATTTTTTATATTATAAATATACAATAAGAATAAGAAAATTTCAATTACTTTTGTTACTATTTACGTTTTTATTTAAAAAAAATAAAAGCACTGTTATAGTTTTAAATACTTAGAATTAAAACATCAGTATCATTTGTTTAGGATTAGCCTAGGATTAATCTTGTATCCTAATTCTATTATATTTAGCCTTAACCAAATATGTAAGGGTAAAAGGATATTGGCGCACACCATTAGTGTTGTTCACGTTCGGAGCGTTGAGGTTGCCATTAGTATCCACATTGAACACGACAGCACCACCGTTATAGTTATTCGGAGACTCTAGTTCCAATTATAGATTAACCCCATAGAAAAAGGAAGTTTTATAAACCTCCTCCAGAACCAAAGGAATCTAATTCTTCTTGAGTTACAACTACATTGATACGCATTCTTCTATTACCACAGATAAACAAAGCTTCTCCTTGGTTATAATATTTAATACTATCTTTTTCCGATTCGTTTAAATCAATTAATTTAGCTAAATCATCAACTGCTTGTTTCCGCAAGCCCATAACTAAATAGTAAGAAGCATTATCAAATATCGCTTTACCATGAACAATCATATTAGGAGCTGCAAAATCAGTTGGTTGTTGGGTAATAATTATAGTACCTGTATTATACTTTCGAGAACGTCTTTGAATTTGAGCTAAGAACTCAGCACCTAATTCATTACGAGAAGATAATAAGACATGGGCTTCATCAACCATCATCACGGTATTAACATTTTTATCTAAGCATAAGCCCCACGCATATTTTAAGATATTAAAGAATAAGGCATTTTTGATATTTTCATCACTATTCATTAACTCTCGAATATTAAAGACAATATAATCACTATTAAATCTTAAAGTAGTATGACCAGTAAAGTAATAACGAAGTTCTTTCGTTAGAGGTCTTATTTTTAACTCTAAACGTTCAATTACATCACGCTCTCTTGTAGCGTCTGGCATAGATAAAATTCGGCCTTTGATGGTTGCATAAACATCATCAAAAGTTGGGAAATCATTACTAGTTAAAGTAGAAAAATCTGTCTCAAAATCAATTTTATAACGTTTATAAGTATCTTGAACAATCTCGCTAAACATAGTTAGGACATCTTCTTCGATATCTGGGTACAAATACTTCATAAAAGCTTTTAATTGTTGTAAAGTACGAGTTAGAATGGTATAACCTAGGCCTTGGGCAATTTCTTCTTCGTCAGCATCCATGACAACTTCTAAAGGGTTAATCATACCAAATTCGCCACCCTTACCTAAATCAAGGAAGTCACCACCTAAATTCTTAGCCATTTCTTCTAGTTCACCTTCAGGGTCAATACAAACAACTTTGCAACCATTACGAAGATGAGTTCTTAATAATAATTTAGCCGCGGTTGATTTACCAGAACCAGAAGTACCTAGTAAAATCATATTAGCATTATTTCGATTATGTTCTTTTTTGATTTGATATAAGAATTGATTAAATAAAACAACACCACCAGAGAAATCAATACCAAATAAAGTGGAATTGCCGGGATCTTTGATACTATCAAAGACAAAAGGATACATGGCAGCCACCGTAATAGAAGGTATAGGTGTTCCAATTCTTTTTTCAATATCTTGACTAGGGAAAATTGGAATAATAGATTGTAAGACTTTTTCTTGTTCAAACATTAAACTAATACCACGCATACCTAAAGAGTCAAGATAAGAACGAACTTGCATTTTTTTAAGTTCTAATTCTTCTTTAGAATCAGCACTAATCATGATATGCATTTGAAAATCAAAAATACGAGCTTGAGTAGCCGCGAGCATAGATATAAATTGCTCTAAAGATTCATAATCTTGCCGAATCCGCTCCTGGATAGTCCGATCTTTTTCATTTTGATAACGCATTTTTAAATCTGCAATTTCTTTATTTAACATTCTTTGTAAAGTACTAAATTCAATGGGAATATGTTTAATAGAAACTTTGACACCATTAATAGAGGTTATATCAGATAAATAGCCAACATAAATACTTTTAGGGAAACTTATTATAGTCATAATTGTACAATATTTTCCACCTAATGTAAACTCTGTTGGTTTAAATTCCATACCTTTTGGTGCTACTTCACTTTTTACATTCATTAACTCATCACCGTCCCAAAGGAAGTATGACTTCCACCATTTAAGAAATTATCTAAAATCATTCTTAAATCATCATTACTTGTCTGTGTAGAATTAAGTCCCGAATTAGCAAGGCCACTAATTAAAGTGTGTAAATTCTTTTGGATTAATTCCATTCTTTTTTCTTTAAATAAAATAAAATATTCTGTATCGACAACATTATATTCGGCACTCATAAACATATTGGCTTTGTTGATATCTTCCATAATTAATTTTTTCGCAATATTACTAGAGTTGTTATTATATAAAATTTGTAATTGGGATAGATATACACCAATATCGACAGGACGATCAGCGATAACTAACCAAAATTCAAAATTAATCGAATTATAAAAGTTACGAAGATTACCAATTATTGCATTTTGAAGACCTTGATCAGCGATAAAGATATTACGAGGCATTACTTTTACCCCTGTAACATACTCCCCACTATCTAATTCAATCATGCCATTTAAAATTTGTTTTATAGGTAGCCAATCTTCAGAATAACCATCAATTCTCTTTGCCATCGCCATGACACCAACCTTTCCATATATATCTTTTAGGTCCACTATAAAAGGAATAAATATTAATAATAAATTGTAAAACATTATGATAGTTTGGTACTGGTAAAACTAAAAAGCCTGTAATTAATGCTGGAGCTAGTATCAGAAGCATAATGGTAATATTACTACTATGAATAGTCATTAATAAAATCAAAGTAACTAAGACACCACCACCAAATAAGAGTAAGTCTTGTAAGGTGAAAAAGCCAAGTATTAATTGAGATTTTTTAGAATTGGCAGGTATTAAATAATTATTGTTCATCTCTTCCCCTCCTATTTTTACTTTTTAATTATAGCATAAATCGAAAGCAATAGATAGTAGTAATTTTTAAAAATAGATGGGAAATAAATTAAAAATTATTTTTTAAGTAAAACTCTTTGGGGATTATTGTTGGCTAAAATTTGATATTCTTCAATTCCGATTTGTTCATAATCTAATAAACTTAAAGCTCTTAGGGAGTTATATACTTCCATAAAACAAATATTAAATGGTTCATAAAAAGAACCAGAGTTTCTAATTCTTACCGAAATATAATTTTTTTGTTTCATAAGTTTTAAAAAGAAGAAATCTAAATTAGTTTTATCTAGATTATTAAAGTTTTCATTAAAAAATTCAAAGACATAATAATCATCTATTTGTTTTAAAGTAAAATAAGGGGCTATTTCCGAATAATAATCATCAGAAAGCCAAGTAATAAGACCATCTTTTACAAGATTAGTGGCTTTAGCTTTAGTTTTAAGTTGGTTAATTTTTTCTTCATAATATAATTCGGCTTCTTGTAATTTTAGATGGTAATCAAGATTATTTAAGTCACATTCTTTAAGAATACTTTTGGTATCTAAAGGATAAATTTGGCCGGATATGATATTTTGATATAACTTATTAAATAGTAAATAAACCGGATAATTATCTTTAGTGATAATAAATGGATTACCAGAATTTGAACTATAAAGATTAAAATATAAATCTAAATTACCCGCGAGAGAAATATCTAATCTTTCGTTACCGCGGATAAGACTTACAGTTCCCATACCATTTTTTTCTAAATCTTGACTTTTAAGTTCTAATTTATTCATAAACTCACCATAACTTTATTATATTATAAGTATTTTTAAGAAACAAGTTTTAAAATACTTTTTTAAAAATATTGTTTTTCCTAGGGCTTTAAGGTATAATTAAGTTAGAATAAAATAGTGGTGATAGATTTTGAGAAAATTTGATTTTGAGAAAACTTCAATTGTCGAAGTAGTAAATGAAATAATTATCGACGCGATTAAAAAAGGAGCTTCAGATATTCATTTTGATCCAGCACCCGAGAATTTAATGGTCAGAATTAGAATTGATGGGGAATTACAAGATTATGCCGTAATTCCAGGAATTTTAAAGAAAAATTTAACAACTAGAATTAAAATCATCAGTGGAATGAATATTACCGAAGTAAGACTTCCTCAAGATGGAGCGATTAAAAATGTAATTGATAATACCGCCTTAGATTTAAGAGTTTCGAGCTTACCTACCATTGATGGAGAAAAAATGGTAATTCGAATTTTGGATTATTCCATGAGTTTAGAGGGATTAGAAAACTTAGGTTTTTCTGAAAGTAACTTAAAAAAACTTGATGTTATGATTGAAAAACCAAATGGTTTAATATTAGTAACTGGAGCTACTGGAACTGGTAAATCAACAACTGTTTATGCCCTACTTCAAAAATTAAATAAAAAAGAGCGAAATATTATAACAGTTGAAGATCCAGTCGAAATGCGAATTGAAAATATCAATCAAGTGCAAGTTTTAAGTGATATTGGTCTTACTTTTTCCCATACTTTAAGAAGTATTTTAAGACAAGACCCTGATATAATTATGGTGGGTGAAATAAGAGATAATGAAACAGCTAGAATCGCGGTTAGAGCTTCCATTACAGGACATTTAGTTTTATCAACAGTACATACCAATAATTCTTTAACAACAATTGAAAGATTATTAGATATGGAAGTAGAAAGATATTTATTAGGTTCCGCCTTAACGGGAATAGTTTCCCAAAAGTTAGTAAAAAAATTATGTCCTAAATGTCGAAGTACAAGACCAGCGACAACTTATGAACAAAAATTAATTAAAAAACATTTAGGAATTGAAGTAAAAGAATTATATACCCCTCAAGGTTGTAAATGTTGTAATCATGGCTATTTAGGAAGAATAGCAATCCATGAAGTTTTACTTATTAATGAAGAAATTAGAGATGCAATAACCATGAATGTAGAGCGAAAAAAACTAAAAGAATTAGTGTATAAATCCAAAGATGATATTACCACAATGTTTGAAGATGGATTACAAAAAGTGGTTGCCGGACTGACAACCATGGAAGAACTTTTAAAAACAGTAGATATTGCAAGTGATGAAGAATTAGAGGTTTAAATTTAAGCCTTTTTTCTTTTAAATAATTTAGTTAGTTCTCTACTTAGAGTAGATGTAATAATTAATAAAGGATATTCTAAAAATAAATATAAAAGCATTAATTTATAAGTTAAATCTAAATCATGTTTAAAAATATATATTAAAAAAGGAATTAAGGTTATTAAGAAAATTAAGATTAGATTAAGTAAATTATTTTTAAAAAAATGTTCTTTAAGTTTATTTTTATGATCATAAAAACTATTAACAAATAGATAAATATTCATAACAGCAAATAAATACATACTAACAAATTCTAATTTAAAGGAAGTAAAATAATAAAACATAATAATTAAGACTAATAAATCAATTCGAAATAATTTAATGAAATTTTTGGTTAAATATTTAAAACTAAATTTTTGATAACTAGCATTATTTAGATTATGTAAAGTATAAGTTATAAATACAATTAACCACGGCATAAAAGTTAAATAAATAAGATAATTATTAAGCATGATTTTGTTCCTTTCCATAAAGACAGCCACAGTAGTCTTGACGATATAAATTATAAAGTTTACTATAGGCAATACTTTTTTTATAACCATCATTTTTCTTAAAATCACCATAAAGATATTTAATTTGATGGATACTCGCTATTTTCTCACCAATCGTATTGATAATGGCACTATTTTTGTGGGGACTAACTGTTAAGGTTGTTCCAAAATATTCAAAGTTTTGGTGTTTTGCTACTTCGGCCGTATGATTTAGGCGAAGATAAAAACATTTAGAACAGCGAGCACCCCCTTCTTTTTCTTGTTCTAAGCCTTTAGAAACTTCTTTAAAACGAGCATTTTCATAATCACAATCTAAAAAAGCAACTGGATTAGGACTCGTTTTATTAAATTCATTTAGAAAACGAAGTTGTTCATTTTTTCTTTTTAAATACTCTGCTTCGGGTTCAATATTGGGATTATAATAAAAAACTGTAATATTAAAAAATGGGATTAAAAAATTAATAACTTCGGTAGAACAAGGTCCACAGCAACTATGGAGTAAGAGAGTTGGTTTATAATCTAAGGTTTTAATTAAATCAAGTAATACTTGTTGATAATTAGTCTTCATGAAAAAAAGCCCCCTAACTATTAAATGGGGTAAATAAATTATTTTCAGTTAAATAACTATCTAAATATAAAGTACCCTTTACCCCATCTGCGGTACTACTAATGGAGGCATAAATCTCCGGATAATTATTTAAACGTAAGATATTTAAAATATTAACATAAACATCATTACCATCATTCATCCGGAGTTTAAAGCGATTATCGTCAATAGTAATGCCATCACTTATGTCGGGTGAATATTCTATTTCCGCGATCATACTAATAATACTAGTATCTATCTTATTTAAAGCCTTTATAAAACTATTTAATAAATCAGTTGGAACATAATTAATTAAAGTAGGTAAACCTAAATAAATATCTTTATTAGCAACATTTTTACCATTACTTAAGACGACTTGTTCATTATTTCGATTAAAAAACAAAGGATGAGCTTCGGTGATATCGATAATTAATTTACCGGATAGTTTTTTGGTAACATCTACTTTAGTTACTAAATCAAGATTGGCTATTTTAGTTTCTAAACTATGAGCACTAGTTTTAAAAATAGAAGGATATTCTTTTAGACCGGCAATTTCAATAATTTCATTATCGGTTAAAAGATTAGTGTTTTTAATATAAATATTTTTAATAGGCATTGTAAAAAAGGTATATAAAAGCATTCCTATTAAGTAGAAAATTAATAAGAGTAATATAAATGCTTTGATATTTAATCTAACCTTTTTTACTTTTTTTGTCATATATTACTTCCATTCAACTATTTCTTGTTCTAAAATTAAATCAATATTAAATTGAGTTTTTATCTCTCTTTGTATTAATTTTATCAAATCTTTGATATCTTGACTAGTAGCAGTACCAGTGTTTACAATAAAGTTGGCATGTTTAGGAGATATTTGGGCACCACCGATGGTTTTACCTTTTAAATTAGCAGCTTCAATAAGACGACCAGCATGATCATTTTCGGGATTACGAAATACAGAACCGGCAGAAGGCATATCTAAAGGTTGGGTTTCTAAACGTCTTTTACAACGATCTTTAATTAAAGTAAGAGATTCGGCTTTATCCCCTTTGGTAAGTTTAAAAGTCGCACTTAAAACAATATAACCTAATTCTTTAATATTAGTATGCCGATAAGAATAAGTAATTTCTTCTTTGGAAATAGTTTTAATCTCTAAAGTAGGAGTTAAAACAGTAATACTAATTAATGTATCAAAAATACAAGAATTATAAGCACCAGCATTATTGTTAATACTACCCCCGATTGTACCAGGAATATTGGTGGCCCACTCTAGACCTGTAAGAGATGATTCAACTGATTTTTGAGCGAGTTTATTCATCATAAGACCAGCTTCGGCCGTGACTAAATTAGTATTAATTGTAAGATTATTTAAATTAGATAATTTAATAACTACACCATCAAAATAAGGATCTAGAATAACATTAGAACCGGCTCCTAAAATAAAATATTTAAGATTATGCTCCTTAATATATTTTAAAGTAGAAATTAAGCCTTCAATATTTAAAACTTCAACTAAGTATTTTACAGTACAATCTAATTTATAAGTGTTCATTTTTTTTAAGTTAGCATTGGTTGTTAAAATAATGTTTGGATTATTCATGTAAAATACCCTCGATTTCTTTTACTATTTCGGCACTACTATCACTTTTACCTAAATTTTTTAAGTTCATTTTCATAATTTCATATTTTTGTTTATCATTTAAAAGATTATTAACCATTTCATAAAGTTTAGAACCATCAAGGACACTTTCTTCAAGCATTAAACCAGCATTATTATCAACAATTTCTTTAGCATTATAATATTGATGGTTATTGGCAACATAAGGACTAGGAACAAAGATGGCAGGTAAATTTAAAGCTAAAATTTCACTCATTGTACTAGCGCCGGCCCGAGTAATAATTAAACTAGCATTACGCATTAAACCGGCAAGATTATCTAAATAAGGGACTACTTTAATATTTTTAGCAAAAGTAGTATCTTTGATAAAATCTTCATAATGAGTACGACCGGTGATATAGAGAACTTGATAATCAGCTTTTTTACTTAATTTTAAGAAATCTTTTAACTTAGCATTCATCGTACTACTACCTAAAGAACCAGCGACCACAATAATAAGTTTTTTAGCTGGATCAAAACCTAAAGATTCAAGACTAATTTTCGGGGTAGTTAAAGCACGTTCCCCACAAGGATTACCAGTATAAACAACTTTTTTAGCTTGAGGAAATTTACTTAAAGTGGATAAAAAAGAGACGGCAACTAAATCTACATTTTTAGCTAAAAAGCGATTAGTTTTACCCACGATACTATTTTGTTCATGTAAAAAAGTTTTAATTTTTAAAGCTTTCGCGGCTTTAATAACCGGATAAGTCACATAGCCACCAAAACCTAAAACTAAATCGGGTTTAAATTCTTTAAGGGTTTTAAGGCATTTATGATAACTATTACTAATTAAATAGATATTTTTAAAATCCCGAAGTATATTTTTCGTAAAGCCATAAATTTCTAAACCAACATAAGGAATACCACGTTTAGGAATTAATTCACTTTCCATGCGATTAGTGGTGCCAATATATAAAACTTCTAAATTGGAATATTTACTTTTTAATTTATCGATGATGGCTAAAGCCGGATAGATATGACCTCCGGTGCCACCAGCACTGACGACGATACGCATAGATATCACCTCTTGCTATAATTATACTATAAATTAGAAAAAAAACTATCTTTTTTTGATGTTTCCCTTAAATACTTACCAAAAAAGGTTTTTTAAAACACTAAAAATACTGGAAATACCACTAGTCATGATATCACTAATACTTTCGGATACTTTATTACCCATCTTGGTTATTTGATTAGAATAGTCAGGTCGTTCTTCTACAATATAATCTTTCATATCCACGATTGCGCCATTTTTAACATCATTTTCAAATCTTTCCATAGCTTCTTTAGTTAAGATAGCTCGATTTTGGGATTTAGTTTCATAATAACCACTTTCATAAGCAATCGTAATAGCAACATATATTAAAAATAAAATGGCTAATATTTTAAAAAATAGATTAGGTTTTTTCTTTTTCATTTACAAATGCTCCTTTAAATAAGAACTAAAAACTGCCGCCAAAACTTTTAGGGTACGATTAACTTCGGCGATAGTATTTTCATGACCTCCAACTTGAATTAAAAGACAGTTAGTATTAAAATCCTGATTATAAACGCCTTGATAGCCTTCCCCACCTCTTAAACTGATACCTCGCGTCAGATTAGGATTAAATTGGATAATTAGGTCATTTAAACTGCGAGCAAATACTTCATTATCATGATATGCATTATTATCGGTTCCCACGACAAAAAGGATTTTAGCATAACTTTTATTATCAATGGAAATAGTAGTATCTTCATAATTACTATCTGATATTTGAAGATCAAAGAAATATTTTAAACTTTTATTGTTATTATAAGCCTTTTCTAAAAGAAGACGCGAACCCCGGTAACTTAAATTATAAGGAATATTATTATCTTTTAGAGTTTTAGCAACACTTTCTAATTCCACTAAAGCAGGTATTTCTTCCTTTTTTAAATATTCTTGAAAAATTAAAGAAGCTTCAGTAACAACAGGATTAATATTATAAGTATTATAATAATTATTTTTATATTTCGATGTTTGAAAAGTATTATATAAATACACAACAGGTTTAGATACTAAAAGATCAGTAATATTAGAATTGGGATTAGAAACAGGAATATCTGGTGAAAAACCATAGACATTATGATAAAAAAGTTTATCTTTGGTAAATAAATTATAACTAGGAAGAAGATTACCAAAACTACTAGCTCCAAAAGTATTAAGTAAAGTTTGATGATTAGTTTTAGATAAATAAATATTTAAGGAAATATTAAGAAATATAATAAAAAGGAAAAATAAAATTAATTTTAGAAAATAGATTTTATAACGTGGAAGTTTAATTCTTTTTTTGGAAATAAATCGTCGCATGGGCTTCACCTTAAATATATTATATATGATAAATATTAAAAAAAATGTCAAAAAAAAGAAAGCTTAAAAACTTTTTATAGAATATCTTAATTAGTCAATAAAAGTTAATTTCCTTATTTTTAATTATAAGAGTTTTAATAAACAAAAACTTTCTAAATGATAAGTATAACTAAACATATCTAAAATTTTATATTCTTTTAGTTCATAAAAGGAAGATAATAATTTTAAATCTCGAATTAAAGTATTTAGATCACAAGATATATATATAATAGTTTTAGGAAGTTTAGTAGTAATAAAAGTACTGGTGTTTTTATCTAAACCTTTACGGGGAGGATCAAGAATTAAAGTATCAAAATCGAGATTTAATTTGGGGATAATATTCCCAACATCACCGAGCATAAACTTAATATTATTAATTTTATTTAATTTAGCATTAAAATTACCATTTAAAACAGCATTTTGAACTATTTCCACACTATAAACAGTTTGGGCTAAGGAAGATGCAACAATACCTAAAGTACCTACTCCACTATAAAGATCAAGAACTGTACTTCCCTCTTTTATATGAGTTTTGATTAACTTAAATAGTTCAGTAGTGATATAAGGATTTACTTGAAAAAATGAATCAAAACTAACTTTAAATAAAAAGCCCCCTAAACGTTCATAATAAAAATTATTACCATAGATAGTTTTATTATTGTAAACTACCCCGACTAATTTTATTTGAGATTTTAATTTATCAAAAGCAATATGAGGTGTTTTTTCAGGAGTATTAATAATTAAAAGAATTTCAGCATTAGTATTAGTTCTAATAGTTAACTCTGCATCTTTTAAATTTAGAAGATGGTAATTTTGAATAACTTTATTAAGAGATGGAGAAGCCAGTAAACATTCTTTAATAGGAATTAAATGATGAGATTTTTCTTCATAAAAACCAATTTGTTCATTAACAATTTTTAAATTTAATTTATGACGATAATTTAGAGGATGAGAATTTTTAATTATTTCAAGATCTTTATCATAACTAATTTTATTTTTTGTAAATAAAGCTTTAACTTTATTTAATTTAAAATTAAGAGTGTTTTCGTAAGAATAAAATAATAAATTACAACCACCACACTTGGGAAAATAAGGACAAGCGCTCTTAATTCGAAAGTTACTTTGATTGTGATATTTAATAACTTTTGCTTCCGCATATTTTTTCTTTTCCAAAGTTATTTTTAAATCAACAATTTCACCAGGAAGAGCATTTTCAACAAAAACTATTTTATTATTAAGATAAGAAATACCACGACCAAAATTATCTAGATTAGTAATTAAAATATTCGAATACATAAGATTCACCACTAAATATGATTATAGCACTTTTTCAATAGTTAGAAAATAGCCAAATTAAAAACACTGTAATAGTTTTAAATACCCGATTTAAAACATCAGTGTTATATTTTTAAAGATATCTTAAGGATTAATCTTGTATCCTAGTTCTACTATACTAAACCTTAATCAAGTATGTGAGTTTAAAAAAGGATATTGGGCGCACACCAATGTTAGTGTTGTTCACGTTGGTGTTGCTGAGGTTGCCATTATTATTCACAATGAACACGTTAGCATTCGGATAGTTAGACGGAGCTGAAATGGCAAGGTTCAAAGTTTTTAGATTAACCCTAGCGCCGGTGATTATCTTCAAGAGTGAGACGACTTTCAATTTGCACTAATCTAATTTCAATTTCATCTTTTAAAGCTTTGATTTTTTGACTAGCTTTCAAGGTACCATTATTATCAATATGATTTACACCACTTCTTTGAACAGCAAGTAAATAAGCATATTGTTTTAATAAAGTATTAAGAATTTCGATAGATTTATTTATGTAAGCTAAATAAACATTGTTAGGGTTTTGGACCGCTAGATCAATAATTCGATATTCTAATTCTTTTAATTTTTGATTATACAAATTAGTAGTATTAGCGACCTCAAAAGCTCTTTCTTCGACGGACATGAAACGATTAGTTTTTAAACTGTCAATTAAAGCCGAGAGATAACTAATAGGCACCATTTTCCCTTGATATTCTACATATAAACGAGAATCAGTGTAACCTGATTCTTGTAAATATTCTTCTGATTTATTTTTAATACTAGTAAATTGATCTTGAAATTTTTGATAGGCAATCTGTTCTTGCTTATCATCTGCTACACTACTTTTAGACCAATTTGAAATTCTTTTTAATAAAAACATTAACTATTTTTTCCTCCATTTCCCCCATTTGGTGTTGCTTTATGACGTTCAGCACGTCGTTCTATATCATTTAATTGCCGTTGAACAGCGATGTTAGCATAATCAGCAGCATCTTTAGTAGCTTTTAAGTACTTGCCAGCATTTTCCGTAGTCAATTCTTGTTTAAAGGCTTCTAGCTTAAATTCACCATTACCCTTTATTAAGTTTTGAACAGCAAGAGAAGCTTTGTTTTCTTTTATTAACTCTTGTAAAGTCTTGAGCTCTTCATTAACAGTCGCTCTTTCTTTATCAGCTCCCGTGTGAGCTTGAACGGTAGTAGCAAAATTATCTACTTCTGTCTTGCGAGATTGATTATATAGATTAACATAATAAGCACGTTCTTCAGCTTGTAAATTCATATCTTCAGATTTAGCTTTGATAACGTCTAATCTTTGCATTAAATGATCTTTATTAATTTTGTCAAGTTCGGCTTGAGCCGCTTGTTTTTCTTCAGCAGTTTTAGCTTCTTTTAATTGTTTAGAATATTTATTATAGCTATCTTGAACTGCGGCATCTGTAAAATATTCACTAGCATGCTTATCAATATAATCTTCAGCTGTAGCTTTTACATTAGAAACAACTTTCAATAATTTATCACTAGCTGCTTTTTCGGATTTAATAGCTTCGTTACTGCCACCTTGCCAATCTTGGTAACGAGCTTTGGTATCCGCTAACTGTTGAGTCAAATATCCTTTTAAGCCACCTGCGGCTTCAATCTTAGCTCGACTAGCTAAAGCACCGGATGCAGCTTTACCGGTTTGTTTAGTTATATCGCCAAATTTAGATACTTTAGAACCTTCAAAAAGGCCTCTAGCACCAGCACTTAAACCGGCAGTTAAAGCTCGACCTAAATGATTTTTTCCAGCTAGCTCAGGATTAGATTTATCAGCAGTATAACTTCTGATAGCAGCAGTTGCTCCTCCACCGATTACAGCTGCCATCATACCTAAACCAGACATTAATCCTTTACTATGCTTTTTACTATCTAAGCCAGTTATTTCTTTAATTATATCTGGAGCTTGTTTGACAAAGATTAAAATAGCAATGATGATTAAAGCTTCAGCCAATAAACAAATATCTAATCTGGCAGATCCAGAAAAGGCAGTTCCTAAAATTCGGCCTATACTTCCGGTTACGTTTTTAATTAGGAAGATAGCAAAATACAGAATTGCTATTCGAATAAAGACTTCTACAAAGGTAGATACTGTAGCTTTTATCCAGTTAGAAAAAACTTTTTTACCTTGTTCATTTGGTATTAATCGGGATAAAATTGGTATAGGTGCCATAACTTCAAATACTGATAATTTTACTAAACGAATAGCCATATCTAAACTATAAGACATTAACACAAAAAGAACATATATACCAGCAAGGGGACAAACTAAGAAATAATAAGATACCTCGCCACTTAAAATTTTAGGTCCTGTTTCTGATAAAACCCAAAAAGTGGTAGCTTCTTTAGCTCTAACCCATAAATCACCAAAAGTGGTAGTATTATTAATTTGGATTGGAGTACATGGCTTACCATCGGCTCCAGTTAGGACTTCTTCTTCAGCCTTACTGTTACAATAACCTTCATTCGCATGTAAAAAGGCACCAAAGACTCCTTCTGCCATAGTATATCCGCCCATTCGCACTGTATCTTGAGCGTCTTCAGCGCTTCCATGATTTCCGACAATTATTTTTCCAATAGTATTATTTATTAATAACGAATTTTGTAATTGAAAAGCAAAACTAAATATTGATGGCATTAGAGCAATTAAAACAATACTAATAATAACATCTTTAATAATATTAATAGGACTTTTCTTGCCTTTTGTTGCTTCATCAACATTTATCATACTTTTTAATAAGGAATAAGAAATTAAGAAGAGCATTATAACTCCAAGAATTATATATATTCGTCCTACAAAATCTCCGACAAACGATTCATCAATTAAACCTTGTTGACCATTAGCCAAGACTAAGAATAATTGATAGATATAACTTATAAAAGAATAAATTATACAGTCAAAAGTTAAAAGTATACCATATATTACAGAAACTATACCATCGAGTATATCTGCACCCCATGAAAAAGGGTTCCACCACACTGAAATCAACATAAAAATGCCTCCTTAACTATCTAATATCACAAGTACTTGGGCTATAAATACCTGCGAGTGTTAATACAAATTTAATTAATATCGGTAAAAAGAAAATTACTACGGCGATTATTAATCTTTTGATACTATTATTTAAAGCTTTTTTCATTTCTTCGGGATTTTTTCCATTAATTACAGCTTTAGCAAAATCGACTATTGTTAAAACTAATAGCAAGATAATAGCTATGTATTTTATTAAATCAAAAGCAAATTGTAAATAATATGCGGGAGTGTTATTAATTTTAGGATTTCCTAAATAACTGTTACAATTGACATCTCCGAAAGGTATATCAATGTCCAAATTTAAATCGCCATTTTTATCATTTGCAGGTTGAGTAGAAATAACAAAATTATTAGCGGATGATTGGCTTATAATATATAATTCTTTTTCATAACAACTAAATTTATGAGTTGAGCTATCATAATCTTCAAATAGGATAGCTAAATCTTCTTTACTTATTGTAAAACTATAAACATTATTATTTATCGTTGATATTTGGAAAGTTAAGCTTTGGCCATCAGTATAAGATTTGCTATCAGAAAATTCTTCATCACTAATAGTAAAATACACTTTAATACTCCTCTGTCCATCACTATATGTTTCTAACTTAACATTTACATCGTGATTAAAATCGGTTCCTTTGGCTGTACTAATACATTCCTGAACCAAGACAGGAGGATTAGTAGTTTCGCCTCCGGGATTATCGGGATTAGATGGATCATTAGGTTCTTCACCTTCTGAACCGCTAGGCTTAGGAGAAGTCACATAACTATCACCAGGAGCACTAGAAGTACTATTAATAAATGATATACTACCCTCATTATAATCAAAAGCAGCAGAAGGACAAGCTTTATTAGTATAAGCGGTATCTATAACATCACTTACAGTACCGGCAGAATCAACACTATTATCAATAACTTTATTCGGCCAAGTACTTTTAGTTAATTCTTCATCTTTATTATATAATAAAAAATTATATATTTCATTTTTGTTTTCACCATAACCATAGGTTAATTCTTTAAATTTATATGTTAGACCTTCAACATATTCACCTTTTACAGCATAACGATGTAAGCTATTGCCATCATATTCAAATTTATATTTGACATAATCAGAACCTGAAATTTGAATTAAATATTCACAATTTAAGACATAGTCAGCAAAAGCTACTTGATTGAAGGCAAAAAACGATAAAAATATAAATAATATCTTCTTCATAATTAACCTCCTAGTTTCTTTCATTACATTTTTCAACAAAAGGCTTAAACATACAACGCGTACAACCTCCAAAAGTGCCATTTTCTTCATTGTATAAATTATTAGGGCCATTTTTATTACCATCAGAAATAACATTTAACGCAAAATTTAAAATACTTGGAATAAAGAAAATGATAATACCGGCAATAACTCTTGCAACTAAGGCCTTCATTGATTTTTTTATTTCATCATCTTTTTGAGCGGCAACAGCTTTACCGAAGTCAATACTTCCCATTATAACAATAATTAGGGGAATAGCAATTTTTAAAACAAATAAGGCAT
>CANQBY010000001.1 GCA_947589695.1 uncultured Bacilli bacterium | reverse complement strand
CTTAAAAGTCACAAACAATTGATATTATTGACAAATATAAAATTAAAGACTATAATAATTCATCGAAAAGAGGCAATTTTATGTCAAAAGAACAAAATGTAATAAATTATTATGTTATATGTAATAGATTAAAAAATGTTATAAGAACAGGTTGGAAAAATTGGAATGTTCAAAGAGAAAGAATTGAAAGTGTTGCAGAACATATTTTCGGAGTCCAAATGCTAGCAATTGCTATGAAATCAGAGTATAAATATGATATTAATATTATGAAAGTTATATTTATGCTAGCAGTACATGAAATTGGTGAGACTATCATTGGCGATTTAACCCAATTTCAAATATCTAAACAAGAAAAAGAGAAACTGGAACATGAAGCAGTTCATAGAATATTAAGTGGTTTATTAGACGGTAGTCAAATTGAAGAATTATTTTTAGAATTTGATGCCCGAAATACCAAAGAATCAGTGTTTGCTTATCAATGCGATAAATTAGAATGTGATTTACAAAGTAAATTATATGACGAAGAAGGTTGTGTTGATTTAGCTAAACAAGAAGGTAATGCAACTATGAACAATGAAATAGTTAAAGAATTACTTAAAAATGGTGCTTCTTGGTCAACAATGTGGCTTCAATTTGGTCAACAGGTTTATCCTTATGATGATAATTTTAAAGCTGTTTCCAATTATGCAATCAATAATGAAATAGGTGAAAGAAAGCGAAAATTAAAATAAGCTTATTTAATTTATGTCAAAAAAATTAAACCCCTAAGAATTTTTACTAAAGTATCAAAATATCTTAGGGGGTTTTTATTAAAATTATTTTCTTATTTTTTCTTTATAATATAAAGCTAAGCATATTACCGCCAGTAATAACTCTATAATTAATGATCCAATATTAGTTATAAAAATTGTTGTTAAGGTATTATATAAACCATGAAAAAAAGCACAGCAAAATATAGAATTTGTTTTTTGATAAATATAAGCTAAAAAAATGCTAAACGTTATTATTCCCAACATAAATGGAAAAAAACTAAGATCAAATAAAGCATACCCTTGAATTATTTGGAGTGGAGCATGCCATAATCCCCATATAATTCCGGTTATTAATGCACTAATGATAAATGAATGCTGTTTTTCTAAATTGGGTTGCAGTATTCCTCTCCATCCTAATTCTTCAAAGCCACCTCCAAAAGTTAAAGCATATATAAATAATGGTATTATAAAATAATATGGTATTTCTTTATTATAAGTGCCAATAAAAGCAAAACTTAAAATTAAAATTATACTAAAAATAATTAAATAGAAATAAGTTTTTTCTTTTTTATTAAATATAAAATGGAAGATATTTCTTAAATTTTTTCGCCCTTCTACCATCATAATTGCCGCAATAGAAGGGCCTAAAGTTCCTATGATTCCTATTAAACCACTTAAAATATCGGGATATTTAGCAAGACCAAATTGCATTAATATAATCACTGTTAACCAACTTATCCAACTTATTCCAAAAGTAATAAACAAATATTTTTTAACTTTTAAATTCATATTACCAACTCTATAACAATATTATTTTCTTATCAAAAATTATACTACTTTTTAAGATAGTATCAATAGAAAAAAAGAATTATTTTTCTAATAATTGGAAAGAACTTTATAAACACTTGTGTTCTAAATCTAAAAATACTCTATATGAGATTTACTTTTTTTGATATAATATTTAATGAAACAAATAGTATTTTGCGAAAGAATTGGAGAATTGATTATATGGCTACAACAAAAGAGTTTAAAGATTTTGTATTAGAACAATTAAACTTATTAGATACGATTACTTGCAAATCAATGATGGGAGAATATTTACTTTATTATAATGGAATATTATTTGGTGGTATTTATGATGATAGATTACTTGTTAAAATAGTAGATAGTAATAAAAAATATAATATGCAAGAATCTATACCTTATGAAAGTGCTAAACCTATGTATTTAGTTATTGATGTCGATAATAAAGAAACATTAAAAGATATAGTATTAGATACTTGCAAGGATTTAAGAGTTAAAATGTAATCAAAGTTACCATTTGTGGGAGTAAATTATTTTTAATTTGCTTTTTCTATGTATAAAAAAATAATTTTTTGAAACTTTTCCTTAAAAAATTGGGATTATTATATTGTAGGTGATGAATATGGCTAGCGAATCTTACCTATCTAAATTTAATGATATATATGATAAAACTTATTTAGATTTACTTAAATTTGTAATTGTAAAATGTCATAATATAAATGATACTAACGATATTATCCAAGAAACTTATTTAGAATTATGGAATATCCTAAATAAAAAAGAATTATCAGATATTAATATTAAAAGTTATCTTATGGGTATTGCTAATAACAAAATCAAAAAGCATTATACAATACTAAAAAAAATAAAGACTATCTCTATATTTGAAAAAAATGATAAAGATATAGAGTTAATTGTTTTATTAGAAGATAAAATAAATATTGAAAATTTTGTTATTCAAAAAGATAATTGGAATACTATATGGCAATTTATTAAAAGTCAAAAAAATCAAGATATTCCTAAAGTATTTTATTTATATTATAAATTAGACTTATCAATTAAAGAAATCTCTAAAGAATTAAAAGTGAGTGAATCGTATATAAAAAATTTAATCTATAGGACATTAAAGGAATTGCAAAAAAATTTTGGAAATGGGGGTATTTCTCATGACTAACAAAGAAAAATTAAAAAATGCTATAGAACAAGATATTAACCCAACAAATAATTATAATGAAATAATTACAAAAATAGAAAAGGAAAGAAAAATGAAAAAAGAAAATAATTTATTAAAATGGTCTTTAGTACCAATATGTTTGGCAGTTTTTATAAGTGGAATTATATTTTTAAATTATAAAAATGATAATAAAAACTTATATGAAAATAAACCATATATTGATAAAGAAAACAATATAACTTTAAATATAAATGATTTATCAAAAGTAGGTATGACAAGTTTAGATGCTGATATTAAAACTGTTAGTGGTCTTAATATACCTTATCCTTTTAAAGTAAATGCTAATCAAAATGAAGAATGGTTTATTATTCCTAGTGATTTAACCCAAACTAAAAATTATATTGTTTATACTAAAAAGGATATTGAGAGCAATGAATATAATGTAATAGCTAATTATATAATGCTTATTACTGATGGTAACGAAAGAAGTATTGAGGTTAAATATTCTAAAGATCAAGAACCATTAAGAGATTATTATTTTAGTGAAGAAGATAGTAAAATAACAACTATAAATGGTATAGAATTAAGAATATACAAATATGAGAAAAGTTTTTATACTATATTTAGTTATAATGGCTATAATTTTGATATTGAAACTTCTAATATAACAGAACAAGAATTTTCTGATTATTTAGTATCAATTTTAAAATAAAGATGATTAATTATCCAAATTACAATTAATATAAGTAAGATTATCACATGAAATTGATAATCTTTTATTTAGACAATTATAAAATAATCTTAATAGTTTTTGTTTTAAAAGTATTAATAAAAACTAATCAATTCTGTGTATATTATCGTTTATGTCTTTGGCTTTGTATGACGCCTTCCTAAATGCTATGTAAAAACAAAAATATAAATAAAAAACCCGAAAAAAAGAGGGGGGAAAAAACCAAAATAAATTGAGCGATAAAGCTACAACTTACGAACTTCTCTTTCATTTTTATTAAATTTTTCAATAATTGTCTAGAGTTTTTTAAAAATTTATATTATACTAATATTGTAATTATTAATAAATTTTTAAGGAGGTAAAAAGTATGGGAACATGGAAAATGGATAATTTAAGTGTGGAAAAATTAAGCAATGACATAAAAAATGGTAAAATTACAGTACCAAAATATCAAAGAGGTGTAGTTTGGAATAAACAACAAAAAGATCAACTTATTGATTCAATGTATAAAGGTTATCCTTTTGGGTCTATATTGCTTTATGAAAAGAATAATAATATGCAAATTATAGATGGCTTACAAAGAAGTACTACAATAATTGAATATGTAAAAAATCCGGCTGCCTTTTTTACAGATGAAAATTTAGATGAAGAGATTATAAATAAGATATTAAATAAATTAAATGTTACAGGAGATAAAAATGCGATTAAGTTAAAGCTTATTGAAATAATAAAGCAATGGGTAACAAAAAATCATAAAACGATGAAGGATATTCAAAGAATGCAATACGGAGATTTAGTCGCCGAAATCATAAATGAATGGCCTACTGCTAAAGAAACAGAAAAAGAAATAAAAGATTTAATAAAAACGATGTTTAATGAATTTCAAAATATTTGCGAACAGATTTCTGATGTATCTATTCCGGCATTAATATATGAAGGAGATGAAAGTTTACTTCCAGAAATTTTTGAAAGAATAAATTCACAAGGGGCTAAATTGACAAAACAACAGATATATTCTGCTGCTTGGCAAGATATAGTTAAAATAAAAGATAAAAAATTTGATGAAATTTTAAGCATTAATAGAGATAGATATGAAAATATGCTTGATGAAAATATGGATCTAGATGATTATAATTCAACTGAATTTATGAAAAATAGGGAAGTTACAATTTTTGAATTAGTATTTGGTTTTGGAAAAATGATTAGTAAAAAATATCCGTATTTATTCACTTACGAAGAAAAAGAAAAAACAAAAGTAGAAAGTATTGGATTTAATCTCATAAATGCTTGTTTAGTACAAAGAAGCTCTAATTTAAAAAATCTGAATATTAAATTGAAAGAATTAATTGGTTTAGAAAATGTAGAATTATTTCTTTCAAAAATTATAGAAGCAATAGATTATGTTGACAAAAAATTAGCTGTTGGAACAAAATTTAAAGGTAACACTCGTAGCGACTCAAGAATTAAAACATTACATACAGAGATGCAAATTATATCAATAATTGCAACTATTTTTATAAATAAATATGCTGATTTTCAATCTAATGAAAAAGGTGATGTTTTAAATTTAACTATTAATTTTTTAACGAATAATAAGAAATGGGCAGATATGAAAGAAATATTTGATAAAAATATTTTAAAAATATATGCAATGGATATATTAGGTCAAAAATGGAAAGGCTCTGGAGATAAGAAATTAGATAATATCATTATTGAAAATTATTATTATAATAGAGAAATTAGTTGGAATGATTTTGAGAAAGTATTGGACAATTATTACACTTCAATGAATAGTGAAAGAAATGAAAGAAAACAAGTTGCTATGCCTAAAGAGCCAGAAAAAATTTTGCTAAATTTAATTTATGCATATATATTTAAAGCTTCAGATCAAAATGATAACTCTAATTATGATATTGAACATCTTGCTCCAAAAGCATTAATGAAATCTAAAATTAGTAGTTATAGCGAAGAATTTAGACTACCAATAAGTTCAATTGCTAACTTGTGTTTGTTACCTGAATATGATAATCGAACTAAAAAGGATAATACTGTTTACCAAGATAGTGATTATTTAGCCAAAATAAAAAGCATTGAAGAAATTGAAAATAGATACACTTTTACTATTAAAAGCGACCTTGCTTGGTTAGATGAAAAACTTAATGAAGAACAGTTTAAATCAGCATATTTAAATTTTCTTGATAATAGATTTAAAAAAATGAAAAATAAAATTAAGGAAAATTTATTTGAAAATTAAATTTTTTGTAATATTTACTAATAATCGTAAATGTGAAGTACATTTACAGTGCTTGCTAATACTAAAAATAATTAAAATATAAAATGTACTAACATATTTTATTGATGAATTTCATCATACTTCAATTAATACTTTCGTGTTAAATTATTATTTATATAACTAGATATTAATATTTTTAGTTATTAAAAAAAATTTATTAACTGAATGATGATGAAGTATTTAAAGTATTAATAACTTCTTTGTTTGGAATAACTTCTTCTATAATTTTAAAATTTAACATAAAAATTTCTTCTTTCCAAATTTGGTTCTTATAATTAAAGGGTGATGGCTGAAAAAATTAGCTCTCATTTATTTTTGTAATAATGAATAATTTAATTGTTTTTAAAATATTAAAAATTAAAAAGAGTAACAAAATTATATCATCACCCTTAAAAGTGCAAGCATCAGAAATTCTTGATTTTTATATAAAACAACAACTTACAAACTTTTAATAATTTGTAAGTTGTTTTCAAGTTTGAGCGAGTGAAGTAGTTATCTACAACTCTTCCAAGACAAGAGATATAAATATCACTTATTGCTATAATAATATCATGATTTTTGCTATTTTAAAATACTTTTTGTTAAATTATTAAAAATTAGTTTAATAAAATGCTGTAATTTTAGGTTTATCTCTCACTATATAGATTATCGTTTTATTTTTGATAATCTACTATATCAGTAATTTTGCAATTTAAATAATCACATAATCTTGCTAAAACAATTATATCTATTCTAGTAAGTTCACCACTCATAATTCTTTTAATAACTTTAAAATCAGTATTAGTATCTCTCATTAATTTATTTATACTAATATTTTTTGAATTTAATAAGTCATCAAGTTTAAATAAATAAGTTCCACTTTCAATATTAACTTTAATCATAATTTTACTTCCTCTCTCGTTAGTAAAATCATATCAATTTTAAATGCTACTTGACTATTGGTTATATAGCCAGTATAATTAACAATAGAAAAGAGGAAGCTTAATGCAAAGAAAATATTTAAAACTTAAAGAAAATGAGGAATTAGTAGTATTTAATAATAAAAATAATGGTGGTGTATTAATAAAAAGTAAAGGTAAAGGATTAATAATATCAGAAGTAGAAAAAAGAGAACTTGAAAATATTTATATAAGAAAATTAAGTAATATAGAAATAACAAGTTTTGTTTTAACTTGTTTACTAGAAAATAATCACATTAACTTAAATGCCGATAAATCAAAAATGACTAATCAAGAACTAATAAATAAATTACTTGATAGTCATTATGATTTCTTACAGGGAAAAATTAATAAAGACGTTAAAGATATGTATTTTGAATGTGTAACTGAACACAAACATTAATCACTAAAAAAACAACAAAAAATTAATAAAAAAACACCCTCTAAATTCTAAACGGGATATGGGTTGCCACCATTTTTTATGAAAAGCCTTTATTTATAAGGATTTTTGGCAAAAAAATAGTGCTAAAAATCTTTTCGCACTTGCGAAAAACTGACAAATTTAGCACATTTTGTATTACTTTTTTTAAAGAAAACCTTTATTTACCTAATGAAAAATATGTTACCTTTTTAAAATAAATCAATGAATTGCTCCTCGTTAATTTACTATCTATAATCAACATGATATAATAAATATAGAAACACAATTTTTAATAACGAAGCAAATTTTTAGAATAGAAGTGATATAGATGAAACAAATTAAATACTTAATAAATAACAATATTTTAATGCAAGAGTATAATTATAAAAAAAATGAAAATTTTGATTTAAACAAAATAACAATAGGAAGTTCTAAAAAAATATGGTGGAAATGTGTTAAATGTGGGAATGAATGGCAAGCCACTCCCAAAAACCGTTTTAAAGGAACTGGTTGTCCAAAATGTTCTTTAAAAAAAATAAGTAGCCATCGTATTAAAACAATAATTGAAAAAAATGGAAGTTTATTTGAAAATAGACCAGATTTAGTTGCTGAATGGGATGAAAAGAAAAATGCACCATTAACCCCAAAAGATGTTACTTGTGGAAGTGGCAAAAAAGTATGGTGGATATGTAATAAAGGGCATAGTTGGCAAGCAACAATTAATGACAGAACAAGTGGTTCAAATTGTATATATTGTACAAAACAAAAACCCATTATTGGAGAAAATGATTTAAGAACAACTAATCCAGAGTTATTAAAAGAATGGGATAAAGAAAAAAATGGAAATTTAAAACCAGAAAATTTTATGGCAAAATCAAATAAAAAAGTATGGTGGAAATGCGAATTGGGACACAGCTGGCAAGCTAGTATTAGCCATAGAACAGCCGGAACTGGTTGCTCTCATTGTTATTCGGAAAACGGAACATCATTTCCAGAACAAGCTATATGCTATTATTTATCAGCCATTGCCTGCGTTAAGAATAGAGAAAAAATAGATAATCAAGAAATAGACATTTATTTACCAGAATATAAAATTGGTTTTGAATATGATGGCTCATATTATCATGATAATAGTAAAAGTATAGAAAAAGAGAAAATTAAAAATAAAATTATAAGTAATAATGGAATAACCCTTTATCACATAAAAGAATCTAATGTAAATGAATTTAATAAAAGCAAAAAAATTATATATTGTATTATTGATAAAGATTATAAATATATTGAAACTATTTTATTCCACATACAGGAAATTTTAAATAAAAAAATTAAAAATATAGATATTGTAAAAGATGCCTCAAATATATATAGCCAATATATAAAATCGGTTAAACAAAATAATTTTTCAATATATCATCCAGAATTATTAAAAGAATGGAACGATGAAAAAAATAATGAATTAAAACCTGAAAATTTTCTCATTGGTTCAAATAAAAAAGTATGGTGGAAATGTTCTAAATGTCATAGCGAATGGCAAGCAACTATAAATCATAGAGTAACTGGAACTGGTTGTCCCTATTGTTCAGGTAAAATAATTAATGAAACTAATAATCTAAAATCAAAATTTCCCAAAATAGCTAAAACTTGGGATTATGAAAAAAATAATGGTTTAAGTCCTGAAAAAATATATTTTAGAAGCAGAAAAAAAGTATGGTGGAAATGCTCTAATTGTCAAAAATCTTTTATAGCGCCTATATGTTCTAGAATTAGATCTAAAACACTCTATTGTCAAGAATGTATGCACAAACATATTGGAGAAATGAATAGAAATAATGCTTTGCATAAAGGAGCTAGTCTAAATGAAACAAGGCCAGATTTAGTTAAAGAATGGAATAAAGAAAAAAATGCACCATTAACTCCAAAAGATTTTACTTGTGGAAGTGGAAAAAAGGTATGGTGGAAATGTTCAAAATGTGGATATGAATGGCAAGCTACCATATACAATCGCAATTATGGAACAGGTTGTCCAAAATGCAGAAAGTGAGGTAAAAATGAATAATAATATAAGTGTTGGAAATGCAGGAGAATATTTTGTTGCAGGAGAACTTGAAAGACATGGGTTTACGGCAGCAGTACCAATGTCTAATACAAAAGATTTTGATATATTAGCTATAAATAGAACTACTTTTAAGCAATATGCTATACAAGTTAAAACAACAAGATTAAAAATGAAACAATGGACGTTGGGAAAGAAAAATGAAACATTAATTGAAGATAATATAATTTATTTTATGGTATCATTAAATGATTTAGAAGTACCCGAATATCATATAATACCAAGTAAAATTGTTGCTGAAACTATAAAACAAGATCATAGTAATTGGTTAAATACTTTAGGATTAAAAGGTCAAAAACATAATGACAATGACATAAGAGTTTTTAATGATAAAGACGATAAATATTTAAATAGATGGGATTTTTTAGAATAATGAAAAATAAAATAAATATACCAAAGCCTTCTGCAGAAGAAGTTGAAAAATATTTAAAACTTTGGGATTCAAAAGAAAATTATGTGCTTCAAGAAAAAGCCTTAAATAAATTATTTTTAAATACTTATCCAAACAACACAAATATCGAAGATATTTTAATTAAAGCTAGTGCACTAAATGATTTTTATAGTACAAATATATTTGCTATATTTCCAGTAGCAAAGCATATTTTAAATTTAAAAATTGATAATAGATTAAAAAATAAAGATGAAACATTAGTAAATGACATTGCAAATGTTTCCATTAATGGAACAACAAAAAACTTTTATTCTTTTTCAACAAAATATTGTAGCCACCATGATCCAACAAATTTTCCTATATATGATAGTTATGTTGAGAAAATTTTACTTTATTTTAAAGAAAAAGATAATTTTGCAAACTTTACCAAAACCGATTTAAAAGATTATCAAAAATTTAAATCTATTTTAATAGAATTTAAAAAGTTTTACAATATAGATAGCTTTAATTTAAAAGATATAGACAGATATATTTGGCAATTAGGTAAAGCATATTTTAAAAATAAATATATAAAAAATTGAGGTAATTATGAATAAGTTGATTTTTAAATTAAGCGGAAATAACCATATTTTAATACCAACTGATAGTATTTCAAAAACTGCACAAGTTCTTACATTTAAGTTATTACAAGATATGCAATTTGAATATATAGAAAATTTTGAATTTATGAGTGAAAATGAAAAGTATTTTAACTCTAATAAAATTGCAAATTTCTTCATATTATGTTTTTTAAATGGAGATGGTGCTGCTTTTAGGCTTTTAGTTGGAAATGAACATAAGGGATTGTTAACAAAAGAAGAACTAAAAAATTTAAAAAGAGATTATAAAATTGCTGTTGCTAAAGTTGAAAATGAAGAATTTAAAGCCTTTTTGCTATTAGATTTATTACCATCTTCTAATAGAAGAGCTGATGCTATAATTATAACAAATAATTATGAAATTGAACTTTATGATTTTAGTGAAGGAAAAATTGTAGATAGAATAAATAATTTAAATGATAATGAATTAAGTGAAAGCGAATTAAAACAAAAAAGAAGAAAAAATAATCAACAAAAAAGAATTGAAAGTTATAAAGGAAAAATCAATAATACAGCTGCACCAATTAATAATATCATATTAGATAAAACAAGCTTAAATGTAAAATACATTAATATGAATACTAAGTTTTATAATTTCAATGATGTATATAAAATTTTTAAAAACAAAGATTATAAAACACTTTATATTCCAAATTCTTTATGTTTTTTAATGATGAAGAAAGATGTTAAATGGCCATTTCTTGCTTTTCCATTAAAACACAACATAGATTCTCCATTATTTTTGACAGAAGAAAAACCATTAATAGATAATGAAATATTGGAAGATATTTATGAAAAAAATGTTTACATAGGTTTCAGTTTTTTCTATGCATATATATTTATTACAGAGTTTACATATTTTAAAATCCATTTAAGTAAAAGACCACAAAAAAATATGGAAAAAAATCATTTAAATATTATAACCAATAATAAAAAGAAATATATATATTTAGAAGATACTAGAACAAAAAAATGGATACCTGTAGGAATGGGAATTATTAACAAACATCTTTTCATGAACGTAAGTTTAAAAAGTATATTTTTTTATTTAGCAAAAATGTGTAATTTTGAAGAAAGCGATGAATTTGCTGAAAAAATTATTAAATATGATAAATTAGAAAATAGTGGTTATGATTTTTTTATTCTGGATGAATTATTAATATAAAATGAGTAAAAAAAATTATAATTTATAGTGTTATATTACAAACATAAAAAATCCTAGTGTCTTTTATGGTCCGTTTGTGGTCCAAAATGATAATATTAAATTAAATTTAAATAAATCTAAAAATTAGTTATAATTAAACTTATAGTTAAAAATCCCTTTAATTTAAAGGAATTTAAGAAAAATATTAAACTTATTTAAACCTATTTAATTTATCATAACTATAACTGAAAATCCTTGTGTCGCTGGTTCAATTCCTATTAGAATTCATCATTTGAAGATTTTATAAGGCTTAATCTTTATTTTATAAGAAAAATACTAATAAAAACTTATCAATTCTGTGTATATTATCATTTATGTCTTTGGCTTTGTATGACGTATTCCTAAATGCTACGTAATTGCTACGTAAAACAAAAATATAAATAAAAAACCCCGAAAAACGGGAGATAAATCAATTTGGAGCAAGTAAGCAGATTCGAACTGCCGTCTCAACCTTGGCAAGGTCGCATACTAACCACTGTACTATACCTGCGTACAACATGATATTATCAAAAAAATAAAAAAAAATCAAGGAAAAATTGCAAATTTGTTTTATTTATTATATAATTAACTTACAAAGGATGTTGATTATGCAAGAAAAGATTAAATTAGGGCTTCAAAAGATTAACCTTGGACTTCGTAAATGTCGTAAAAGTATCATAGAATATATAGCCACTAACCGGTTATTTCTTTCTTATGTCATCATATCTTTAATTGGTCTTCTTTTAGTTCGTAATTTTACTATTAATAATATGCATAGTTTTAAAACTTTTATTGTTGATTTTGCTTTAGTCTTAATAATTGGTTCTATCGGTTATTTAGTAAAACCTAAAAATCAATATCGCTATTTTTTAACTGTAATAATTATTTTTACGATCATGGAAGTAATAAATTCTATTTATTATACTTTCTATATATCTTTTGCCTCTTTAGGTGAATTATCAACCGCGGGTCAAACTGAAACCGTCATGGGTTCTATTTTTGAACGTCTAAAACTTACAGATGTAATATATATCATTTTTCCATTTATATTCTATTTTATTCATAAAAAGCTTATTCGTACCACTTATTATAATTTTATCAGTGTGGTGGAAAAGGGGAAAAAGATGTTTGCTACGACCCTTTTAATTGGTTGCATTTTTCTTGCTTACACATTTGTAACCGCGACAAGTTCCGATTATTCTCGTCTGGCTAAACAATGGAATAGAGTTTATATTGTGGAGCGGTTTGGTCTCGTATTATACCAATGTAATGATATTATTCAAACTCTAACTCCTAAACTTAGCAGTTTATTTGGTTATGAAGAATCAGCTCAAAAATTTACCCAATATTTTACTGCGGAAGATATAGATAAATACGAAAAGAAAAATAAATATACCAATGTCTTAAATGGTTATAATATTGTCTTTATTCATATGGAAGGTATGGAAACTTATTTAATGGATTTAAAATTTAATGGCGCCGATGTTGTTCCTAATGTCAAAAAGCTTGCCAAAGAGGGGATGTTTTTCTCTAACTTCTATCCTCAAATAAGTATTGGTACTTCTAGTGATTCTGAATTTACTTTAAATACCAGTTTAATGCCTGCCCAAAGTGGTGCTGTCTTTACTACTTATTATGATCGGGAATATATTAGTATTCCGAAACTTCTTAGTGAAAAAGGTTATTACACCTTTAGTATGCATGGTAATTATAAATCAATGTGGAATCGCGCAACAGTCCATCCTAACTTAGGTTATCAAGACATGTACTTTGAAGAAAGTTTTAAATATAATCACGATAAATGTGATGATACAGAAGATACCACTAACCTAGAATGTATTAATTTAGGTATCAGTGATAAATTATTCTTTAAAGAAGCAATGCCTATTTTAGAAAATATTGAAGCAACTCATAATAATTATATGGGAACCATTATTACTTTATCAAATCACTCTCCATTTATATATTTAAACAAATATGGCGAATTTGATTTATCCACAACTTTTGAAGAATGTGATAACTATGGTAATTGTAAAGAAGTAACTACTAACTTTTTAAAAACAGATGCTAATGGTAAACCATATAAAGGAAATGAAACTTACAAAAGTGCCGCCGGTAATTATATTACTAGTGCTCATTATGCTGACGCTGCTTTAGGTGAATTCTTCGAATATATTAAAGATTCTGATTATTTTGAAAATACTGTCTTTGTCTTATATGGTGATCATGACGCTAAGTTAACTCGTAAAGAAAAAAATTATTTATATAACTATGACTATAAAACTGGCGAATTAAAAGACGAAAATGATCCAACTTATATTGATTATGATTATTATGATCATGAATTAAATCGAAAAACACCATTAATTATCTGGACTAAAAATGCTCGTCTAAGAAGTATATTAAATGGACAAGTAGATTATATTATGGGTATGTATGATATTATGCCTACTCTCGGTAACATGCTTGGTATTAAAAATGAATTTGCAATTGGTCATGATATCTTTAATATTAAACAAGATAATTTTGTAGTTTTCCCTAATGGTAATTTCTTAACTAATATGATTTACTATAACAATTCTTCTGGCAAATATAAAATTTTAAAAGAAGGTGTTGAATTAGATAGTGATTATATCAGTAATTTAATCCATAAATCGGAAGATATTTTAGAAGTATCTAATGCCATTATAGTTCATGATTTAATTAAACTAGAAGGTGAGAAAGTATTAACTATTAAAGAAAATGGGGTAAGTGAATAATGCGAAAAAGATATAAAATATGGTTGATTATTATTGTAATTTTGATTATACTAGCTTTATCTTTAGGTCCTATTGGTTATTTTCTCTTTAAAAATGAAGAATCTGAAGAGCCCCGAAATACCACAAGTGTCATTTTAAATTTACAAGATTTTGGTTATACTCTAGAAGATCGTGATACTCCCTTAATGCAAGAAGAATTTAACCATCTAGAAGAATTATTAAAAGCTGAAGAAATTGATTATTCTGAATATGCTAAATCTCTAGCTAAATTATTTATTATTGATTTTTATACTTTAGATAATAAAATTAATAAGTATGATGTTGGTGGTTTAGAATATATATTAAATGATAAAAGAGAAATGTTTCAAGCTAAAGCTATGGATACTATTTATAATGATATTATCGATAATACTTATAATGATCGTAACCAAGCCCTACCTGTTGTTAAAACTGTTGAAGTACTAGATGTAAGCGAAACTGAGATTACTCTTAATAACACGAAAACTCCTAGTTATAAAGTTACTTTAAATTTTACTTATACTAAAGATTTAGGTTATGATACTGAATCTACAATCTATTTAATAAAAAATAATAATCGATTAGAAATAGCTTTAATTAAACCTACTATTGAATAAAAGAAAGAAGTGATAATTATGGATAAATTTGATACTATTGATATATTTTTTATTGCTATCATTAGTGCTTATTTTATAACTCTTTTATGTATCATAATTACCATAATTTACATGGGTCTTTCCAAGTTATTTAAAAAATTATTTTCTAAAAAGGAATTATCTAAAACTATTGAAGAACCATTAATTTCTGTTACTTTAGAAACGGATATTATTAAAGAAACTGCTAAAGAAGAACCTAAGGTTCCTAAAAAATCGCTTTGGGCCAAATTCGTAAATTTATTTTTGAAAAAAGACAAGAACCCAAAAGCCCAAGAAAAATCCGAATCAGTTTCGCCTAAAGAAACGAAAGAAAAAGAAACCCAAGAACCTAAAAAAGTCAAAACTTCGAAAGCTAAAACCACCAAAGAAGTTAAAATAAAAGATAATGCGAAGACAACTATTACTAAAAAGAAAATTGATTTTGCTAAAAATCCTTTATTCCGCAAATTATTTATGATTGAAGTAACCAAAAAAGTAACTGAAACCGTTTCGGAAGATAAAATGGATTCTGCCGCGTCTTTGGTAAAAGAAGAAAACTTAGCAGCTTCTAAAAAAGTTATTAAAACCAATCTTGAAACTCCTAAGCAAAAAGAACCTTCTGCTAAAACAAAGTCCCCAAAATCTACTTCAAAAACTTCCAACTCTAAATCTCCGTCTTCAAAAAAATCTAAAAAGAAAAAAACAAATAAAAATAAATCTAAATCTTCAAATAAATCTCAGCACTCTAAAAAATCAGCCAAGAAGAAAACCAATGCTAAAAAGAAAAAATAAAGCCACCTTAATTGGTGGTTTTAATAATTTAATAATGTTTAGTTAGTTTTTCCCATAACCTTTTTTCTTATAATATTCGTATAGTTCTTTAAAACGATTAAAATGTACAACTTCTCTTTGTCTTAACCATAATAATACTCTTAAAACATCATCATCTTCTGCTAAATCAATTAAATTTTCATAAACTGCTCTTGCTTTTTGTTCAGCTGCCATATCTTCCATGATATCAGCAAGGGGATCTCCAGTTACAGAAAAATAGGTGACTGTAAATGGTACACCATTCGCGTCTGTAGGGTATGTTCCTTTTCCATGTTCTACATAATGTCCACCTAACCCAGCTTCTTCTAATTCTTTTACTGTCGCGTCTTTAGTTAGTTGGTGAATCATGGTCGCAATTACTTCACAATGCCCAATTTCTTCGTTTGCAATATCGTTAAGTAGTGCCTTCCCATATTCATCTGGCATATTAAATTTTTGTGAAAAATATCTTAAAGCTGCTGCTAATTCACTATTAGCTCCTCCAAATTGACTCATTAAATATTTAGCCATTCGTAAATCTTTTTTACATATATTTACAGGATAATTTGTGTACTTTACATATTTAAACATACATACTACCTCCAGTCTTATCCCAAGGCCAAGGATTATTTAACCAATTATATTTAACTCCTGTTGTTTTTGTAACTGTTAAAGGTCCATAAGTCCGCATATATTCTTTTGTTAATTCTTTTTTATCACTTATATATTTTTTAAATAAATCAAATGCTTCTTTATTATCGGGATGGGTGTCTAAATATAAATTTAAATCAGTTATTGCAAAAGTATAAGCCATAATCTTCTGAAGTAGTTTTTCTCTATCATTCTTTGGATTTAATTTTAAATAAGTTAAATTTTTATAAGGAACATATTCATTCCGAAACATATTTCCTCTTAAGAAACCTTCTTCTACATCTAAGATATTTGTATCCCGATTAAAATTTTTAAAATTAATGTCGGGCATAAATAATGACATATTAATGTCTAAATTGTTATCTTCAAATAACACTTCAATTACCTCCTAAAATATAGTATGACACATGTCCTTTTATGCTTAGACTAATACCCAAACTCTATCTCATAAAATAAATTTTTTCATTGTTTAAAGTTGCAAAACCGCTTGTTTTATGTTAGTATTATATTAGAATAGAAAAGGATAGGTGGCTACGAGATGAATACTGAAATTTTTAATAATATAGATACTCTTATAAGTATGGCAGATTCTCCCTTAAATATAGACGACATAAATACCGAACTTATATCTTTAAAAAGACTTATCACTAATAAAAAAAATGAAATTGAAGATTTAAAAAATATCATGGTTGATTCCCGTTATTTTAATGCTTCCAATGAATTAGTTGATAAAAATATTGAAATAAGTCTAAAAAATAAAATAAATCGTTTAAATCATAAAATTAAAGATTTAAAAAATACGATTGAAGATATTAAAAATCGGGAAAAAAGTGTTCATGATGATATTGCTAGCCTAAAAGAAAAATTAACTCTTAATTCTAATTATGTTAAAACTCTCGAAAATAAAGCTAAAAATTCTACGGCGAATAACTATTATCAAGAATTATTAGCCAAAGAAGAGCAAAATGTGGCCGATCTAACTACCGAATTAGAAGAAAAAAGTAATTTATATAATTCTATTTTAGAAGAATTAAAACTAAATAATCAAGCTCATAAAGAGTTAACTGATAAATTAAATACCGAAACTAATCGCTTAAATGATATTTTAGATAGCTTAAATAATCCGAATGCTTATTTAGATGAAGATTTAAAAAATGCGGATGAAGAAAAATTAGCTCATCTTGAAGAAGAGTTAAATAATCTTGAAAAAAGAAAACTCGAACTTTTAACCGACGCTTGTAAAATTGGGGCAGACGCCAAAGATTTTATTATTTCTAATGATCTTCCTAGTGCTTTAAATAAAATAAAAGAATTAATAACTATTGTTAAATCTAAACCATATATGGATATTAATAATCCCGCTATCTTAGATGAAGAACTAGAAAAAAAGGAAAACTTAAGAGCCGAACTTTCTTCTTTAATTGATAGTCGTTCTTATGAAGAACTTGATAATACTTCTTTAAATAAAAGAATGAATTATATTAAAGATACTCTAGAAACTAATAAAGAAACGATTACTCGTTATGAAAATGAAATAACTAAAATTGATGAAATTGTAAATTCTAGTTTAGGTACTAGTATTACCGATTTAGAAACCGAAATCTTAAACTTAGAAAAAAGTATTACCGAATATCGTACTTTATTAAAAGATAAAACTAAACCTACAAGAACTAAAGCTAACCTAGAAAATGTTATTACCAAAAAAGAAAAAGAAAAAAATATTTTAAATGATATTCTTACTTCTTATAAAACCAATTTATTATCTAAAATAAGTGCTAGTACTGTTTTTGAAAATTTAATTACGGATATAGAAAACGAAAATAAAGAACTTAATTTAGAATTAAATAAACTAAGTAAATTATCTATGCTTGATTTAAAAACTAAAGATTTAGTTTCTGAAGAAGAAGATAAAGAAAAACTAAAACAAGTAAATGATGAAATAAAAGCAATTAAAAATCGTCAAAAATTTACCAAAACTCCTGATGAAATCTATGATGAAATTGATATGTCTTTATTAGCGGTTACAAAAGATGAAGCTCCATCTTCCGAAACTAATCAAGAATTATCAAACACTCCTACAATTGATTTAAGTAATACTACTTATCCTGAAAATAATGCTCCTGAGAAAATAAAAGTTGTAGAAATCATTCCTGTTGAAACCGTTAAAGAAAGTTCAGGAGGTAATTAAAATGGGTCTTAAAATAAATTGTATAATTGTTTTAGAAAATAAAGAAGAATATATTGTTTTAAATGAAGCTATGTATTATGGTAAAAAATATTTTTTAGCCATGGGTTTAGATGAAAAAAGAACACCTCTACCTGAAAATGTAGTTATTTTAGAAGAATATGTAAGTGGATTTGATACCTATGTTACTAAAGTAGTTGACCCTGAAATTTTAGCTGTTTTAACTCGTATGTTTAAAGCTCAAGCTGAAATATCTTAAAAACTATGGAATTAAATCCTTTTTTTTGATATAATAAAAAAGCAAAAAGGAAGAGTGAATTTATGACATTAAGTATGATATGGGAAATCATCACTAAAATAATCGATATTGGTGTTGTTTGGCTCGTATTTTATTTCATCCTTAAAAATATTAAAAATAATATTAAAATGGTTTTAATATTTAAAGGAGTTATCTTAGTTTTATTAATAAAATTATTAAGTGATTTATTAAATTTATATACTGTAGGTATAATCCTTCAATACTGTTTAGAATGGGGACCTCTAGCTATTATTGTTATTTTTCAACCAGAAATTAGAAGTGTCTTAGAATCTATTGGTCGTACTCAACTACTTGGAAGACATAAAGTATTAACGATTGATGAACGCGAAAAAGTAGTATATGAAATTATGAAATCTATTGAATATTTTAAACGTAATAGGATTGGAGCCTTAATTGTAATTGAAAGGGAAATATCTTTACAAGAATATATTGAACCTGCAACCAAAGTTTATGCTGATTTATCCAGTGATTTATTAGAGACTATCTTTTTCCCTAATGGACCTCTTCATGATGGTGGGGTAATTTTACAAGGAGATCGAATTACTGTCGCTGGAGCTGTCTTTAAAACTAGTATGAGTGATACCATTTCCAAACGTTTAGGAACTCGGCACCGGGCTGCTTTAGGTATTGCCGAAGAAAGTGATGCCATCGCCTTAGTTGTTTCGGAAGAAAATGGTCGTTTAAGTATTGCTGTTGATGGGGAATTAAATTACAATCTAACTTTAGATGAATTTCGGATGTTATTAATTGACGCTTTAAATCCAAGACCCGAAGTCTTCTATGAAGCTGAAAACAAAGATAGTGCAGGTGAAGAATAATGAAAAGTATAATTAAACTTTTTAAAAACATCTTTATTGGTCTATATCGTATCTTAGATAAATTAATAGTTACCCCTATAAGTCGTTTAATTTTTAATATTAATGAATATTTAAAAACTCATAATTTAAAACTAGATTATATTATATCTCGACCTAATTTTATTATTTATGTTTCTTTAATACTTGCTGTTATTATGTTTTTACTAATTGACTCACGGGTTATAACTTTAGTAGAATCTGAAGCCGAAGTAATTACTAATGTTCCCGTTAAAGCTAATTATAATGAAGAAGCTTATGTTATTGAAGGTATCCCCGAGACTGTTGATATTGTCTTAATTGGTCGTAAAAGCGATATTCTCTTAGCCAAACAATTAGGAACAAATGCTGTTATTTTAGATTTATCCGATTACGAAGCTCGTGATTCTGCTTATCGGGTTTACTTATCATACACTAAATCTATCGATTCTATCGATTATAAATTAGATCCTTCTTATGTTTCGGTAACAATTAAAGATAAAATAAGTGTTACTAAAACTATTAATTATGATTTAGTCAATGTTGATTATCTAAATGAAAGATTAAGTGTGGAAAATGTTGAATTATCGAAAAGTGAAGTTGTAGTTAAAGGTAGTAAAGGTTCGTTAGATAATATTGCGACTGTTAAAGCTTTAATTGATTTGCGTGATAATAGTTTAAATGACGCGGGAACTTATGATATTGATAATATTCCTCTTCTAGCTTATGATAGCAAAGGTCATATTATTGAAGAAGTCGAAATAGTTCCTACAACCCTAACTGCTTCTATTACACTTGATACTTATTCTAAAAGTGTTCCAATTAATGTTTTAACTACTGGTAACTTAGTAACTGGAAAAGCTATTGCTTCCATTCTTATAAATAATAGTAATAATCATTCCGTAACTATTTATGGTGATGAAGAAACTATCAGTGGTATTAATAATGTTCCTGTAACTATCAATGTTGATGGTCAAGGTGGCAGTGGTACTCGTTCTTATAATGTTACTATTAATCGTCCTAGTGGCGTTCGAAGCATTAGTGAAACCAAAGCTAATATAACTGTAACTTTTGGTGATGAAAAACAAAAAGATATTAACATTTCTACTATATCTCAACAAAACTTAGCCAGTGGTTTAAGTGCAAATATTATTGGAACCGATAGTATTAATGTTATTGTAAAAGGTGTTCAATCTGTTATCGATAATGTATCTGAAAGTAACATTAATGCCTATATCGATCTTGAAGGCTATACTGCTCGAGATGAATATTATGATGTTCCCGTTAAAATAGTTAATAATGACCCTCGCTTAACCTATGTAGTATCATCAACAGTTCGGGTTAAAATAACTAATTCATAATAAAAAAAATCTTGTATTATCCTAAATATTTGTTATAATAAATATAAGTAAGCGTTAGGAGTTGTAACCTAATGCCTACTTACAGTGTAAATAGGCACTGAGTTCTAAAACTTGGTGCTTTTATTATGAATAAAAAAAGTATTCAATTTAGAATACTATTCAACAATACTTTTGGGATAAGGTTTTCTCTCATCCGTTTGATACAGCAAATAATCAATACTAGTATTATAAAATAATGCTAGTTTTTTTAATACTTCCGTTGGAATATCATTTGTCTCTACTTCATACTTCGAATACCCAGTCTGAGACATATTAAGATATTTAGCAATATCTTTCTGTAATAAATCTCTATCTTCTCTTAATTCTTTTAATCTATTCATAGCTTACCATCCTCAATAAAATAACTTTATCATAATCTAAAATAGATTATTGACTTTTAACCCAAAATGGATTATTATATTAATATAAGCCAAAATAGGTTATAAATATATTACATATTATTAATCAATAAGTAAATGAAGTATAACTTAAGAAAGGAAGTAGGGTAAGGAATGAAATTCGAAAAACTAGATATTAGTAATAGTAAAAAAGGAAAATGGTTTTTATATGGCTTAGCAATGGGAGTAGCACTTCTTGCAGTAAGTAATTTATTATTTGCAAAAGCTAAATATAAAACAGTTGATAGTGTAAAGTTAGCCGAAGGAACAATAAATTATACAAGTGCTGATTTAAATGTTATTGCTATGTATAAAAGTACAGGTAAAAATGATGTATTAATAGAAGAAATACCCAAAGGTAATTATGAAATAGATAATGAAAAGAGTTATTGTATAGTTGGAAGTACAGAAGAAAGAATAACAAATAATATGGAATATACAGGAGATAAGGTAAGAATTGATATAACTAAAAAAGGAACAAAATGTTATGTTTATTTTACCAATGCTACATTAAAAACTTTGGCAGCATTAGGATTGAGTACAGAGGAAGCTCGAGAAGGCAAAGAAAGTTTTTCAAGTACAGCATGTGGAAGTTGTGCTGATAGTAATAGCGGATTATTTAAAGGAACAGACGATTACGGAATAACATATTATTATCGAGGCACAGTGGATAATAACTGGGTCAAGTTTGCTGATATGTATTGGCGAATTATTCGAATTAATGGTGATGGTACTATAAGACTTATTTATTCTGGTGATACTGCTCAAAAAACTGGTAAAGGTACATCTATTAATGATGACGCTAATGTACAATTTAATGATACTTTTAACGATAATAAGTATGTAGGCTATATGTATGATGGTGAAAAAAAATCTCCATCAACTACATATAACAATGAGATGTCAGATAGTGTGACAAATAGTACTATATTAGATACAATAAAAGAATGGTATGATAATAAAATAGGTAAAAATGAAGAGTATAAAAATAAAATAGATGGAGCAACAGGTTTTTGTGGAGATAGATCGAAAGCTTCTTCAAATCATGGAAATATTATTTATACAAACCAAGGGTATGGTACTTTCCCAACAATATATGGAGCATATGATAGATTTTTAAATCCTAGTAGCACAGATTGGGACACTACTCAAGAACCAACATTTACATGCAAAAATAAGAAAAGAGATTTATATACTACAAGTGATAGTGCTGGACAAGGCAATGGCAAATTACCGGTACCAGTAGGCTTAATCACAGCAGATGAAGTAGTTTTTGCCGGAGGATTAGCTGGACAACCTAATGATAGTTATTACTTATATACAGGCCGAAATTATTGGACAATGTCTCCGCGTGGCTTTGATGACGGTTATGCTTACGTGTTCGGTGTGTATAGTGATGGCTCCCTCGGCCGCAGCGACGTGAGCGACACTCGTGGTGTGCGCCCAGTAATAAATCTCAAAGCTGGTACAAAGTTCAAAACAAAAAGTCCTGATACTGCAGGTCCAGGAAATATGACAAATCCATACGAAGTCTCATAGACGAAGTATGGTAGAGCACTTTAGATGGAGTGTAGTGTAATTTAATATTTCTCTTGCCTTTAGTGCTAAACCTTTTTATCTAAGGGCAAGTTATATTTTTATTACTTTATATTGATAGGTTTTAAAACCTATCTTTTTTAAACAAAAAAAAGCAAGCAACCGAAGTTGCTTGTTCTAAACAAATGAATAAACATTTAATAATGCCTGAATTAGTAGAATTTGATATTAGTTAAGTAAAGGAAGTATATCAAAGAATGGAAAAGAATTTATTCAAACAAATTAAATGTTCGAGGATGTATACTACTACAAAAGCCAATTTTTGTCAAGTAGAAATTTAAAAAAATTCTTTTTTACTGCCAATTATTCCCAAAAACATAAAATAAACTAAGATATTTGTCCCTCCATAACTAACAAATGGTAGGGGAAGTCCAATAATGGGAAACAGTCCTATATTCATACCAATATTTTGAATTTGGGCAAATATAAACATCATTAAGAATCCAGCCATAAACATTTTATATTTCATATTTTTATTTGTAAATAATTTATATAAAAAGTAAACATCTAAACTTAAGAATGCTCCTAAGATTATTATTAAGCTAATAATTCCTAAATTACTAATTGAAAGGGCAATTATAAAATCAGTTGGCGCTTCTGGTATATAAATAAAATGCTTAGTACTAATGAGTCCTGCTGTTCCTATCGCAATTAAAGCTCTATCTAATTGAAATGAATCTTTATTAACAAAGGTAAATATTCTATCCATCCGGTAAAAGAAAGTAGTTCCAATTAACTTTATTAACAAATCTTTATTAAAATAATAAAGATATAAGAACCCACCCCCTAATAATATGAGAATCATAGCTAAAAATATATACCATTTAATATTTATTTTATATATCATAATAATCCCTAAAGTTATTAAGAAATATATTATAATAGCCCCGGTATCTGGTTCTAAAAAGACAAATAAAGAGGGAATAAGCATTAAAAATATGGCTTTTAAAATAAATTTAAGTTCACTTTTAAAATCATGTTTTTTATAATTGGCTAATATTTGACTTAAATATAAAGTAAGGGAAAATTTCATTAATTCACTTGGTTGAAAAGAAAAGAAATAAAAATCAAACCAGGCTTTTGAACCATTTATTGTTTTTCCCACTAATAAAACTAATATTAACAAAAACACATTAAAATAATATAGATATTTACTATATTTAAACAGTAATTTGGGCTTTAATTTAATTATGATAAACATTACTATAAAACCTAGTATAAACCATAAACTTTGTTTCATAAAATAACTTTTATACATCGCATTATTTATTCCTACTATTTTCATATTAAGTAAAGAAATAATAATTAAAATACTTATTGGCCCTAAAAATAATATATAATTCATCCATTTTGTTTTCATATTTTTATTATGAGTACATTTTTAGATAATATATCATAAAATATTATAGAGGTGTTTCAATATGAACAAAAATCTACCTAAAGTTTATGCTAGCCCTATTAATAAACCAATTACTAATAACAAAGATATTTTCATTAGTTCGAAAGATTCTACCCGTAGTCTAAATTCTAATAATATTCCTGAAAAGATTAATGAGATCTTTGCTAACCCCCATCATGTTTATAAAAGTGATGTTAAAATTATCACAAATAATGATAGCTATACCACTACTATCGTGGGTTTAAATGGCTCTAATTTACTTACTTTAAATGGGGAACGGATTAACATTAATAACATCTTAGATATTGAAAGAATCTAAACAATTGTATGCCAAAAATAGCTTCAAAATTTGACTTTTTACCCCTAATATGGTATAATTTAGTTACTTCGAAAGAAGCAGGGGGATTTTGAAAATGAAAAATTATTTAATTAAAATGGTTTCTATCGTTTTAGTTATAAGTAGTTTCCTAATAATTTCTAAAAATAATAATAATAAAATAATTGAAAATAATTACATCGAAAATAGTATTGCCTTTAGTGGTTTACCTAAAAGTAGATATGATGATATAATTATCTATGATGGCTTAAGTAAAAATGAATTAAGTGCCAAAATTGATAAAGTTTTAAATTCCACACTTGCCGGTTATGGTAAAACTATTGTTAATCTAAGCTTAGAAGCCGAAGTGGATCCGTATATTGCCGCTTCAATCATTTTAGTTGAAACGGGTTGTAAATGGAATTGTAGTTATTTAGTTAAACATTGTAATAATGTTGGTGGTATGAAAGGTTCCGGCTGTGGTTCTTATGGTAAATTTGCTACTTTAGAAACAGGCTTAGAAGCTTTTATTACGAACCTTTCTAAAGGTTACTTTAAACAGGGATTAACTACTCCTGAAGCTATTAATCGTAAATATGCCGAAAATCCTAACTGGCATAATGATGTTAACTATTATATTAAATTAATTAAAGCAAGCTAATTGCTTTTTTTCTTTTCTTATTTTATAATTATTACGATAGGAGTCTTATTATGACATATAAAAAATTATTTAATATTAAATATAAAGATAAAGAATTTACTATTTTTATTGACGAAAAAAATCGTAAAACTTTTTTAGAATTAACTAAAGAAGGTAATTACATTTATCCTACCTTAGATGATTTTCTATACTTAAATCAAATTTATAATAATGTGGATATTACCAAAGTTTTTGCCATTCCCAAATTGACATTTAAAGAAAAAGTTCGTTATCAAGCTGCTACTTTGGCAGTTATTGCCACAATTGGTCTAACCGCGTATTTTAAACCGAAACAAGTAACGGTCGAAAATGATAATTTAATTATCACAGAAGAAGAATTTTCTCCGAATTATCTTGCTAAATCATCTACTGATAATCCCAATCTTTCTGCTGATTTTTATTATGTTATCAAAGATTTAAACGAATTAGATACAATTCTTGGTTATACTAGTATTTCTGATGATGAAATAAAAGAGGTTATCGATAATAACCCTGATTTAACTTTAAAATATCGTAATGCTGCTTTAAGTATTTTATCCTTTATGGATACCAATGCGGAAAATCCCGAAAAACGTCTTTTTTATGAAAATTTAAAAACCTTAAAAATTAAAGAAATTCCCATCACGGAAATTCAAGCTCTCGCGGGTGAAAATGTTGCTGCTTTCTACGATGTTAAAGAAAATGCCATCTATGCGACTCCTTTTTGCAGTCCCGAAATAGCCCTTCATGAAATGTTTCATGTTGCCCATTTTATTACTATTACTAAAGAAAATGCTAAATATTATTATGGTTATAATATTGAAAATGGCTTAATGCATGGTATTGCTCTAGAAGAAGCTATTACTAATTATTATATTAAAGATATTTATGGCTTAACTCCAACTACTTACACCTTCAGTGGTAAAATAACGGACTTTCTTCTAGCCAATGTTCCCTATCCTTATACTAATTATAATCATTATGGAATTACCAATTACCTTGCTACTTTAAAAGAAAAATATCCGGATATTGATATCGATTATATTATTAATTATATGGATGCTTTAAATGAAAGTACTAAAAATCCTCATTTAGATATTACTTCTACTAAAAAAGCTTTATATGATGAGTTATATTTAATTACTAAAGAAACTTTAAATGAAAAGGAACCTTATCAGCCTTTAATACCTTTTTTAAATATGCTTAGATCTCTTGAAGGGGAGGAAGACTTATTTAAATATTATTATACCGATTTTAATAATTATTTAGCCACTCATAATATTCCTACTTTAGACTATAGTATTTTTCAAACTAAATTAACCAATCTTTCCTTAATTGATAAATATTTAGTATTTGAAAACTCTCATGTCGAATTTATCTTTAACTGTGAAGAAATAACCCAAGATAATGAATCTTATTATAATTATAGTACCTTTGATGAACAAGGGAAACTCATTACCAAAACTGTTTTAAAAAGTAAGGCTATGTTAAATTATTTACCTAATAATATAAATGTTTTAGATACTATTTTAACTTATCCTTCTGAAAATAATTATGCGACTTTAATTGCTAATTTTAATCGTGATAATATGATTATTTCTCCTCATCGTTATTTACCAATTGATCTTATATATAATGATAAAGTAATTGCAAACTTAAATATTTGTAATAATGAATATGATAATGAAGTTAATTTATATATTGGTCTTGATAGTAATAAGAATATAACTTATACAATAGCTCAAAAAAATAATATTATTTTTACTACTAACAATAATCCTTTATATTTATCTAATCCTCTTCCTTTATCATATTATTTACAAGGCTATTGGTATGAATCACTTAATTTAAATACTATTTTAAGTACAGATTATCTAACCGAATTTTTAAAAGGTTCTTCTTGGTTTAGTAATGTTTCTTTAGAAGATGATCATATTATTGTAACTCCTTTATATCAAATAAGTTATGAAGATCCTGATTATGGTTCTACTTTATTAGATATAACCGATATTTATTTATCTAAAACATCTGATATTAATGGGGACTTTTATATCGAATTAAATTGTGGTTATAATGCTCCTACTAAAATAGACATTAATCCTGATTTAATTAATAATATTGTAACTCTTAAAGATATTATGAATTATTTTAATATGCTTGATGAAAATGTTTTAACTTATCACTTTACCAAAGATGAAATAACTAATTTATTTTTAAGTTATTACCATAATCTTTCTGAAAACAAAGCAAGATAAATTGCTTTTTTTTCTTTTTTAGAATATAATACTTTTAGGTGATTAAAATGTATAAAAATCAAAAAATATTTATTCTAGGTATGGCTAAAAGTGGTTATGAAGTAGCCAAACTATTATCTAACTATTCAAATGAAATAATTATTACTGATATGAAAGATCAAGACTCTTCCAAAATAGAAGAGTTAGCCACTTTAGGTATTAAGTTTATTAAAACAAGTGAACCTGAAACTCTTTTAGATAATACTTATGATTTAGTTATTAAAAATCCGGCCGTTTTTCCTTTTCATCCATGTATTACTTTAGCCCATAATCTAAACATTCCAGTTGTTAATGAAATGGAAGTTGCCTATCACTTCTTACCACCCAATGTCACTATTATTGGTGTTACAGGTTCTAATGGTAAAACTACCACCACTACTTTAATATATGAAACTTTAAAAAAAGCTGGTCTTCCTCTTCATTTGGGAGGTAATATTGGTACTCCTTTATCTAAAATTGTTACTGATATTAACGAAAATGATTATTTATTACTAGAAATATCCGATCATCAACTTATGGATTTTAAGGATTTTAAAACCAATATTAGTATTTTAACTAATCTTTGTCCTACGCATTTAGATTATCATGGTTCTTATGAACATTATAAAGCAACCAAGAAAAAAATCTTTAATCATCATACTTCAAAAGATATTGCCATTATCAACCAAGCTAATTATGATTCCCTAGATTTAACTAAAGATATTAATTCTTCTAAATATTATTTTAATGATCAAGAAAATTATTATCAAGATAATGTAATTTATCTTCATCATAAACCTGTTTTAAACACCAATGATATTCTTTTAAAAGGTCTTCATAACTATGAAAATATTTTATGTTTATTAGTTTTACTTGATTATTTAAAAATTGATTTAAAATACGCCCAAGAAGTCTTAAAAAACTTTAAAGGGGTGGAACATCGTATTGAATATGTAAGAACTTTAGATGGTGTTGCTTATTATAATGATTCTAAATCCACAAATCCTACTGCCACCATTACCGCCTTAAAAAGTTTTAATGGAAATATTCATTTAATTTTAGG